>CAYMQX010000212.1:0-5842 GCA_964392495.1 uncultured Anaerolineaceae bacterium | reverse complement strand
AAATGCCCGTCATCCCTCCCAAATCCGATCAGACCGAGCCCAGCGAGCGCAGCCGCCCCCGACCCCTGCTGCCTACGCATTGTCCCTCCTGCGGCGCGCCGGTCCATACCGGCGAGGTCGAATGGACTGATAACAGCACCGCCGAGTGCGATTTCTGCGGAAGTCCCATCCGGGCGCTGGAGAAGGGAGCCTGAAGAGCCAGCTCCCGGAATCCGCTCTGCATCATGGACCTGACCGAGAATTACATCGTCGAACAATTGCGCGGTGCAGGCACAGACCCATCGAACGGCTATGCCGAGATGGAGATCACATCCGACACCCTCCTGCGCTGTGCAGCCGTCCTCGTGCCGCTGATCTGGCGCGAGGCCGCCTGGCACCTGCTCTTCACGCGGCGGGCCGAAAGGCTTCTCTCCCATCAAGGTCAAGTCTCCTTCCCCGGCGGCGCCTGTGAAGAGGACGAAGCCACACCCGAACAAACCGCTCTGCGCGAGGCCGAGGAGGAGATCGGGTTGCGACCGCAGGATGTGCGCCTGCTGGGCCGCCTGAACCCGATGATCACCATCAGCAGTTTTCGTGTTACACCAGTGGTAGGGGTACTCTCCTGGCCTTGTGTCTTCCGCGTCCAGAGCACCGAAGTGGCGCGCGTCTTCACCATTCCTCTACTCTGGTTGGCCGACCCCCGGAATCGCTGGGAATTTCGGTTCCCCGGCCAGGCCCGCTCTCTGATCGTCTTCCATCCCTTCGATGGAGAACTGCTCTGGGGCGCCACGGCCCGCATGACCGTGGATTTCCTGATCCGCCTGGGATTCAGTTCCACCCCTCCCCAGCCGTGAAAACTGCACCAGATTATTAAAGAAGCAGACCGCCCCATGCGGAGCGGTCTGTGTGATTCTGGATCGGAGGGAGATTACTCTTCCTCGCCTTCCTCTTCCTTCTTGCCCTTCTCGATGACCTCGGGCTCTTCCACTGCCGCGCCTTCGACTGCCGGTGCGGCTTCCTCTTCGGCCTTGGCGAACGTCGTCACCACGATCATCTCATCCGGATCGGTCAGCACGCGCACCTTGTCCGAAACGTTCACATCCCCGACGCGGATGCCGTCGCCCACCTGCTTCAGCGCGCTGATATCCACTACAATGCGCTCGGGCAGCTCGGTCGGGAGGCACTCCACTTCCAGCGTGGTGATATTGGTGACCAGCACTGCATTCAGGTCCTTGACCGCCGGCGAGACGCCGGTGATCTCGACGCGCACATTCGTGCGGATGTTCTCCTTCAGGTTCACTGCCAGGAAGTCCACGTGCAGCAAGGTCCCCTTGACGTAATTGCGCTGCTTCTCGCGCACCAGGGCGGGGTACTCAGTGCCGTCCAGGTCGATCGTCACCAGGCTGGATGAGGTCAGCTTCGCCAGCATCAGCGAAGCGCTGTGGGCATCCAGGGCGATGCTGACCGGCTCGACATGCCTGCCGTAGATCACGGCCGGGAGCAACCCTGAGCGACGCAGCGCCTTGACCTGCTTGCCTGAGATATCCCGTTTGCTGGCTTTCAGAACTACTTTCTCCATCATTATCTCCTCGAGCGCCTCTCACCCGCCGGGTGGCCGGTTACCTTCGCTCTCTAGAATGAATTTCACCCGGGAGCACCCCGGGAGATCAACTAATCATCGCGCCTGCGGAAAAGCGCCTGTCCCAGCAGGAAGAACGTACCGGCGATCAATCCGCCGACCATGCCTGCCAGCATGGCTGTACGGGTATCCATCATGGTCCTGACTTCGCCGTCCACGTGGCGGGCCACCAGCAGGATGGATTGGATGCGCTCACCCTTGACCTGCTCGGCGGCCACAACACCTGCATAGGTGTTGCGGATCTCGGCGCTGCCCGCCAGCACTACACCGGCATATCCATCCACATCCACCCTCTCCGCACGCAGCCCCGCCGCGCCGCTGTTGATCAACTGCACATCCTGGGCGGTCACTATGCCAAGCGCGGTCTCGTGTGAGGAGATTTTGCCTGCCCGGGCTTCCAGGGCTGCCGACTGGTGCAGTTCCACCTCTTCCGCCGTGATCTCCTGTACCGAGCTCTGGTGCATGCGTACCAGGTAAGCCTGGACGGCATCCACATTGGACTGGTTGAGATTGGTGACCTGGGGCTGGTCCTCCAGCGGATCATCCGGGAGGCCGGAGGCCTGTTCGGGATCCTCCGGTCGAAGGTGCATGTGCTGGCTCATGGCATCTCCTGACAGCAAGCGCGCCTCCCTGACCAACGGCGGAGGCGCAAGTACAGCGGCTTGGATTTTAGCCGCGGGCCGGGCTTTCGTCAAGGATGCGGTCTTCCAAAGCGGGAAGAGTATAATCCCCCCATTCAAACCTCTGGAAACCCATGAAACGCTATCTTCTGTTCACCGTCTTCGCCTCCGGTATGACCACCCTGGCCGCGGAGCTGGCAGCCTCGCGGCTGATCGGCAATGTCTTCGGCACAAGCAACCTCGTCTGGGCCAGCATCATCGGCCTGATCCTCATCTATCTCACCGCCGGGTATTTTCTGGGCGGCCGCTGGGCCGACAAGAACCCCGTCCCCGAGGCGATGTACCGCGTCCTGGCCTGGGGCGCATTCACCCTCGGACTTGTCCCCTATATTGCCGGCCCTGTATTGAGAGCCGCCGCGGCCGCCTTCGAGGGTCTGCAGGTGACCGTCCTGGCAGGTTCCTTCGTGGCCGTCCTGATCCTCTTTGTGGTACCGATCACCCTCCTGGGGACCATTTCCCCCTTTGCCATTCGGCTCAGCATCGACGACCCGCGCAGCGCAGGCGTCGCCTCCGGCACCATTTATGCCATCTCCACGCTGGGCTCTTTCATCGGCACCTTCCTGCCCACGCTTGTCACGATCCCGGCCATCGGCACCCGCAACACCTTCCTCATCTTCAGCCTGTTCCTACTGTTCATCGCCCTGGCAGGCCTGGGGAAATACGCCAGCCTCCGGCAAATGCTCGTTCATCTGTGGATGCCCGCCGTCCTGGCGGTGGCGGCCCTTGTCTCTGCGAACCAGTCCATCAAAGCCAACACCGGCCAGGTCTATGAGACCGAATCGGCCTACAACTATATCCAGGTCCAGCAGGTCAACGGGTATACGCTCCTCCGGCTTAACGAGGGTCAGGGCATCCACTCCATGTATCATCCCGATACGCTCTCCTATGGCGGACCGTGGGAACTCTTCCTCGCCGGCCCCTTTTTCAATGCCGGTGAGCGCCCCGCGGAAGTCAAGCGCATGGCCATTGTGGGATTGGCCGCCGGAACCGCCGCCCGTCAGGCCGCAGCAGTCTACCCTTCCCTCTCCATGGATGGTTTCGAGATCGATCCCCGTATCGTGGAGGTGGGCTTCAAATACTTCGCGATGGACATTCCCGGTCTGAATGTGCATATTCAGGATGGTCGTCTGGGGCTGGAACAAAGTCCTTTTCTCTACGATATCATCGCCGTGGACGCCTATCGTCCGCCCTATATCCCCCCGCATATGACCACCCGCGAATTTTTCCAGATCTGCGCCTCGCACCTGACCGAAAAGGGGGTTCTGACGATCAACGCTGCCAGCGTCCCCGGCGACCGTCGCCTCATTAATGGGCTCGCCACCACAATGCAGAGCGTGTTCCCCTCCGTGCATATTGTGGATATCCCCGGCTCATTGAACACCATGATCTACGCCACCCGCCAGCCCACCCGCGCTGAGGATTTCGCGGCCAATCTCCTGGTGCTCTCGCAGGATCCTTCCACGCATCCCCTGCTGCTCACATCCATGCAGACCGTCTTTGCAAATCTGAAACCCGGCTACGAGACTACGACCGTCTTCACCGACGACCACGCTCCCATCGAATGGATCGTGAATGACATGGTCGTACGCTTTGTCCTCGGCGGTCAATTGGAGACCCTGGAATGAACAAACTGTCTGTCGCCCTGCTCGCCGGGCTGGTTTCACTGCTCACGCCTCTCTTCCTTCTGGGGCTGGCCCTTCGCATCATGCTGGCGCCCTGGTTCCTGCACGTCGAATACCGCATGCCCTACTTCCCCGCGGACGAGTATGGCTTCACCACCGCGGACCGGCTGCACTGGGCGCCCTTCGCCCTCGACTACCTCATCAACAACGCGGATGTTTCCTACCTGGCCGATCTGAAATTCGAGGACGGCACCCCCCTTTACAACTCCCGCGAGCTGAGCCATATGCAGGATGTGCAGCGCGTCACCCAGGCTGCCCTGAAAACATGGCTGGCAGGCACGGCCCTGCTTGTCCTTCTGGGGCTGTGGGCCTGGAAGGCAGGTTGGATGCCCGCCTACCTGGGCGGGCTGCGCCGGGGTGGCTGGCTGATGCTCACGCTCACCGCAGCCATTGCGGTCTTTGCCATCACCGGCTTCTGGCAGTTCTTCACCCTCTTCCATGCCCTGTTCTTCCAGGGCGACTCCTGGCTGTTCGACTACTCGGATACTTTGATACGCTTGTTCCCCATTCGCTTCTGGCAGGATGTGTTCATCTGCGTGGGGGTGCTCGTGATCGGCGGAGCGCTGGCGCTGGTCCTCGGATTGCGCGGCCGGCATACCGCTCCGCCCTCCGCAGAGAGCGGCGGGATTCGCGCCTGAGCCGCGGATGGCCTGATGTATAATTTCCCAAGGAGAAGCGGATGTCCTCAACCTTATCGCTTGAGAATCGGATCGCGGTCGTAACCGGCAGCTCGCGCGGGATCGGGCGGGCCGTGGCACTGGAGCTTGCCGCCCGCGGCGCTTCCGTGCTGGTGAACTTCAACCGGTCACCGGAAGGCGCCCAATCGGTGGTCGAAGCCATACAATCGCAGGGCGGCAGGGCGACCGCTTTCCAGGCGGATGTCTCGGATATTAAACAGGCCGAAGCGCTCATCCGCTTCGCCGTCGAGACCTACGGCGATCTGAGCATTCTCGTCAATAATGCGGGCATCACCCGCGACCAGATCATCATGCTGATGCCCGAAGCAGATTGGGACGCCGTCATCACCACCAACCTGAAGAGCACCTTCAATTGCTCCAAGGCCGCTGTCAAGCACATGCTGCGCAAACGCTACGGGCGGATCATCAACATCGCCTCCGTGGCCGGGCAGATGGGCAACCCCGGCCAGACGAATTACTCCGCTTCCAAGGCAGGGCAGATCGGTTTCACCAAGGCCCTGGCGCGTGAGGTGGCCGCCCGTAATATCACGGTGAATGCGGTCGCGCCTGGTTTCGTGGATACCGAGATCCTGGACGCCATGTCCCCCGAAACCCTGGAGGCGGCCATCAAGCTGGTCCCCCTGGCACGCAAAGGCACACCGGAAGAGGTTGCTTTTGCGGTGGCTTTCCTGGCTTCCGACCAGGCCGCCTTCATTACCGGGCAGGTGCTCGGTGTCGACGGCGGCATGGCCATGATGTAAGGAGAAGTATGGCTTCCTATAACGATACGCCCGGCAAAACCACCGTCTCCCCGGATGTTCTCACCACCATCACCCGCCTGGCCGCCTTGAGCGTCCCTGGCGTGGGACGCATGGCGCCTGTCTCCGGAGGCGTCAACCGCCTGCTCCGCCGTGGACCCAACGACGGCGTCCAGATCGAGGTGCAGGATAATACCGTCTTCGTGGACCTCTTTCTGATCCTCAAACAGGACGTGAACATCCGCGAGGTCAGCCGCAATGTACAGCTTCAGGTGGCGCGCTCCATCCAGGAAATGGTCGGCATGGCCGTAGGCCACATTGACATCCACATCGAAGATATTGACTACGAGGACGCCCCCGAGGCCTGACCCAATGAAGTCCCGCACCAGGGCCCGCAGCGTGGCCCTGCAAGTACTTTACGAAATAG
>CAYMQX010000211.1:0-5917 GCA_964392495.1 uncultured Anaerolineaceae bacterium | reverse complement strand
GTGCGCTGCGGGGCCTGCACCGACAAGTGCCAGTTTTTCCTGGGGACAGGCGACCCGCAGAACTTCCCGGTGGCGCGCGCCGAACTGATGCGCAAGGTGTACCGGCGCTATTTCACACCGGCGGGGCTGTTCCCCGAACTGGGTGAGGCGGCAGACTTCGATGAGGAGATGCTCCAGAAGTGGTACACCTATTTCTACCAGTGCTCAGAATGCCGGCGCTGCTCGGTCTTCTGCCCGTACGGGATCGATACCGCGGAGATCACGATGGCGGCGCGGGAGATCATGGCCTCCATCGGCGTCTCGACCAAGTACGTCACTGAGGTGGTGGCGAAGGTCTATTCCACGGGCAACAACCTGGGAATCCCGCCTGCGGCCTGGGTGGACAACTGTAAATTCCTGGAGGAGGAGGTAGAGGAGGAGACGGGCCTGGCGGTGCGCTTCCCGGTGGACGAGCAGGGCGCGGAGGTGCTGCTGGTGCCGCCCTCGGCGGATAATTTCGCCAACACCGACACGATGATTGGCTACGGCAAGCTGTTCCACGCGCTGGGCATCCGCTGGACGACCAGCACCTACTGCAATGAGGGGGGGAACTTCGGCCTGTTCCTGAATTTCCCCAACCTGAAGAAGGTCAACCGGCGCATCATCGATGCGGCGCGCATGTTGGGGGTGAAGAGCATCATCTGGGGGGAGTGCGGACATGCCTGGCGGGCGGCGATCCTCACGCCGACGCTCAGCGGCCCGATGGATATGTTTGATCCTCCGTATCCTTATCACATCAGCCAATTCATCGTGGATATGCTGCGGCGGGGCGCCTTCGAAGGCCGGCTGGATAAGAGCGCCAACGACGAGTACCTGGTCACTTATCATGACCCCTGCAACTCGGCGCGGGCGGGCTACCTCATCGAGGAGCCGCGCGAGATCATCCGGGCGGTATGCAGCCGTTTTGTGGAAATGCCCGCCGGGACGATCCGCGAGAAGACCTTCTGCTGCGGTGCGGGAAACGGGCTGCTGACAGACGAGATCATGCCGATCCGCATGGCGGGCGGCAAGCCGCGCGCCATGGCGGTGAAGCATACGGGCGCGAATTTCCTGGCGACGGTCTGTGCGATCTGCAAGGCGCAACTTCCCGAATCGATGCACTACTGGAACGTGCCGGTCAAGGTGGGCGGCGTGACCGACCTGCTGGCGCGGGCGCTGAAGCTGGGAGTCTGAGATGCGGAAACTTGCACTCATCGCGGCCGCCCTGGGAATCCTGCTGCTGGCCGCAGCCTGGTACCCGGCCCGGATCGAAAAACCGGTCAAGGATGGGCGTGGTCCGCTGGCGGTGTATGTGGACCCGGCCTTCCCGGCGCCGGAGTATCACAGCCCACTGGATGGGTGGCAGACCCAGCACATGGACGTCCTGAACCGAGGCGACCTGCTGCAAGGCGACTGCCTGCAATGCCATACAGTGGAACGCTCCTGCAACAACTGCCATTCCTACGTCGGCGCGGAGCCGATCATCCCATGAACACTCCAACCTCCAAACCCTCTGCCTTCGCCATCCGGCGGCAGTTCATCCAACTGGGCCTCGCCACACTGGGTGCGGCGTGGCTCGGCACGCTCGTGCAGGGACGGCTCTTCCCTGCCGGAGGGGCTGCGGCTGAGGAACTGCCGGTCAGCTTCCCGCTGGCGGAACTGCCCACAGGCGGAACGAAGACGGTCACATACGGAGGCGTTTCTGTGCTGGTGCTGCGGACACGTGAAAGCCTGCGGGCGTTCTCGCTGACCTGCACACACCTGGGCTGTACGGTGGAATGGCGGCCCGCCGAAGCGGGGTTCTACTGTCCCTGCCACGATGGACGTTTCGACGAATTCGGCGAGGTGCTGGCCGGTCCGCCGCCGCTGCCATTGGAGCAGGTGGCAGTGCGAATCGAGGGCGAGACCGTGATCGTGGGCGAGGCGTAGAGGAGGAACCGGCATGAGACATTTCCTGATCCTGTGCGGATGGCTGCTGGCCTGCACGGCGCTGATCCTGCTCATCATCCCGGCCTCCACGGGAAACGCCCTGCCCGAATATGCAGCCCAGACGGGCGAGCCCTGCTCAAGCTGTCATGTCAGCCCCTCCGGCGGCGGAGCACGCGGAGCGCGCGGGCAGGCCTGGGTCGCCTCCGGGAAGCAATCCAGCGTACCGGACCTGGTGACCTCGTTGGAACTGTTGGGGGTCGAGTTGAAGGCCAACCCGGAGGATTTCAAGGCGGGCAGCGAACCGGTGGAACCGGCGGAAGCCCTGACGCCCGGAGCTGCCCAACAGCGGCGGATCTTTGAGATGCTGAGCGGCTATGATGGCAACTGAGCCGGCTTTAATGAGAGGGCAGAGGCAGGTCTGATGGATCACCCCCAGACACCCAAATCCCGCGGGCACTTCTCGCGGCGCGATTTCATCAAGGTGGGGGCGGCGGCCGCGGCAGCGGGAGCGGGGTTGAAGGTCCTGAGCCCCGCGGTGAAGACGGAAGCGCCGCCGGTGGAAATCCAGGAAACGCGCTTCGTGAAGACCACCTGCGCCCTCTGCCCCTCGGGCTGCGGGCTGGAAGTGCGCGTGGTGAACGGCAGGGCAGTCAAGGTGGAAGGCAGCGCCCTGCACCCGCTGAACCAGGGGGTGTGCTGCCTCAAGGGGCAGACCTCGCTGGAAATGCTGTACAGCCCGGAGCGGCTGGAACACCCCCGCATCCAGACGGGGAGGCGCGGTTCGGGGGATTGGAAGGAGATCTCCTGGGAGGAAGCGCTGGCGCTGCTCACCGGGAAGCTGGCGGCGATCCGGAAGGGGGGCAAGTCTCACGGCGTGGCGCTGATGCACGGGGAACTGCGCGGGCAGATGCGCCAACTCGTCAGGCGCTTCATGCGCGCCTATGGCTCGCCCAATGTGATCTCACGCGAGAGCCTGGGGGAGGGGGCCGCACGCACAGCCATGTGGCTGATGCAGGGCATACGCGACCTGCCCGCCTATGATATTGCCAACGCGAATTATGTGATGAGCTTCGGGGGCAACCTGCTCGAATCAAGCCGCAACTTGATCGGGACGCTGGGGGCTGCGGCATTCATGCGCCGCGGGCGGCCCCAGCGCGGGAAACTGGTGGCGGTCCATCCCCGTCTCTCACTGACGGGCGTAAAGGCCGACGAGTGGATCCCGATCCGCCCGGGGACCTATGCTGCATTGGCGTTGGGGATGGCGAACGTCATTCTCAACAGCGAGCTGTACGATGCGGATTTCGTGCGCGATTTCACCTTTGGTTTCGAGGATTTTCAGGATGCACAGGGCGGCCAGCACAAGGGTTTCAGATCCCTGGTGCTGGAGGAATACGGCCTGGAGCGCGCCTCCGGGATCACAGGCATCGGCATGGATATCATCGCGCGCCTGGCCGGAGAATTCGCCACCAACCGGCCAGCGATCGCAATCATGCCCACGGAGGCGGGGGAGCTTTCCAGCGGCAATGCCCTGTATACAGCGCTGGCGATCCATGCGCTCAATGCACTGGTGGGATCCATCGATCAAAAGGGCGGGGTTACTGGCCAGCGCTTCCCTGAGCTGGCGGAATGGCCCGCCTTCAGCCTGGACGCGGCCGCGCGGCAGGGGAACTCGCAGGAACGGCTGGACGGGGCGGGCAGCGAATATCCGCTGGCGATCTCAGCCTGGCAGGAGGTTCCGAGGCGCATCCTGGAGGACCGGCCTTATCCGCTCGAGGCGCTGCTGCTGATGAATGCCAACCCACTTTACGATATTCCCAACGCCGGGGAGTGCGCCAGGGCGCTGCTGAAGGTGCCGTTCGTGGTGAGCTTTGCTTCGGTGCTGGATGAAAGCGCGGCACACGCGGACTTGATCCTGCCGGCCAGCACTTTCCTGGAGGTCTGGGGGGACGACTACCTGGAAGGCACCGGATATGCGGGCATCTCGCTGCGGCGCCCGGTGGTGGAAACGGTACACGATACGCGCGATCCCGGTGATGTGCTGCTGGATGTGGCGCACCGGCTCGGCGGTCCAATGAAAGAGGCTCTTCCCTGGGAAACCCACAAGGAGCTGATCGCGGAGCGTCTTTCGACGCTGGATCGGGAAAAGCTGGAAGCCAACGGGTGTTGGTCGGAGATGATCTATTTCCATGCAGAGCCAGGCAGCCCGGCCTGGGGTGAGGTGGTGGGACGCGACCGGTTGAACGCCCCGAAGGATGGCCGTTTCGACCTTTTCTCACGGGAGTTATTCGCACTGCTGGGAACGGGTTCCGACGAGGCTTGCCTGCCGCACTTCCAGATCCCCGCAGCGCTGGAGGACAGTACCGCCCAGGCGCTGGAGTATCCCTTCCTGCTGGTGACACAGCCGCTCATCACACAGTCGCAGCAGTGGCAGGGGATCCTGCCGACACTGCAAGAATCCTATGGGCTTCAGGGTTATGTCAAGTGGGACAGTTGGGTGGAGGTCGGCCCGAAGGCGGCTGCGACACTGGGGCTGAAAGATGGCGACCGGGCATGGGTCGAATCGCGGCTGGGGCGCGTGCAGGCTGAGGTGCGGGTGCGCGCCGGACTATGGCCCAACGCGGTCTATCTGCCGCCCGGCCAGGGCCACCATACTCTCGTGCGCTGGGGACGCGGCGCCGCGGAGGACCTGGTGGTGGGAGCCAACCCCAACCTGTTGACCGGGTTCACCACCGAAGCACTGACCGGCCTGGCGGTCTCGGGTCCCACCCGGGTGCGCGTTTACAAGGCCTGACCTGGAGGTAAGGATGCCCCGCTGGGGAATGGTGATCGACCTGGACAAATGTTTTGCCTGCCAGAGCTGTACCGCGGCCTGCCGGATGGAGAACAACACGCCGGTGGCCGGAAAGGGCCAGGCTCAGGCGGGACGGACCATCCTCTGGAATGAGGTACTGCCTTTTGTCGAAGGGGAGTACCCGACCGTGACAGAGACGATGATCCCGCGGCCGTGCATGCACTGTGACGATCCGGCCTGCGTCAAGGTCTGCCCGGTGCAGGCGACCTATAAGAACGAAGAGGGGGTGGTGCTGGTGGACTATGAGCGGTGTATCGGCTGCCGCTTCTGTACGGTGGCCTGCCCCTACCAGGTGCGCTATTTCAATTGGTTCAAGCCGGAGTGGCCGGCGGCACTGAAGGCGCACCTGAACCCGGACCCGGAAGTGGCGCCGCGCCCGAAGGGTGTGGTGGAGAAGTGCACCTTCTGCGTCCAGCGCCTGCGCAAGGCGCGTGAAGCCGCAGCCGCCAATGGCCGCACCTTCAACGCGACCGACTATATCCCGGCCTGTGTGGAGACCTGCACCGGCCATGCCCGCTATTTTGGGGACCTGGACGACCCGGCCAGCCTGGTGTCGCAACTGGCGGCCAGCCCGCGTGCCTTCCGTTTGCAGGAGGAGATGGGCACAAGACCCAAGGTCTATTATCTAAAGGAAGGCTGAGGCGCTTGACGGCAAGGATGCTGCGATGAGACCAAACAACGAGACTGAACTTGAAAAGACCGTCCTCCAGCCGCTGCGGCATACCAGTATGCAGTTCCAATTTATACTGGCCGGGCTTGGGTTGGTCGTCGCCCTGGGCGCGGCGGCGCTGGTCAACCAGTGGGTGCAGGGCTTTGGCGTGACGGGACTGAGCCGCCCGGTATATTGGGGTGTGTATATCACCAATTTCGTATTCTTTATCGGTATCAGCCATGCCGGGACCCTGATCTCAGCGATTCTGCGGGTGACACAGGCGGAGTGGCGGAGGCCAATCACGCGTATTGCGGAGGCTATCACCTTCTTCGCCCTGATCCTGGGGCTGCTGCAGATCTGGATCGACATGGGGCGCCCGGAGAGAATCCTCTTTCCCTTTATCTTTGGCCGCTTCCAATCGCCTTTCCTGTGGGATTTCACCTGCGTGGGCGTGTACCTGATGAGCT
>CAYMQX010000210.1:0-5918 GCA_964392495.1 uncultured Anaerolineaceae bacterium | reverse complement strand
CTCTCCCCCTTTCCTCCCAGGAAAAGGGGGCCGGGGGGATAGGTCCGCAGGAGGCGCTTCACCTGCGCTCCCTTTCCCCTCCGCTGGCGCTTCGGGACGCTCACCCCGGCTTACAGCCGGGGTTTCGCGGTGGTCGGTCCGTTCAGCACGAGCACCTACGGCTTCCTTCGGTCGGCGCGAGGGGTACGCGTTATAATATCCCTGCCCCCATGAGACTACCGGGCGAATCCTTCGTATATCTTCGCAGGAGGCACAAATGAGCGATTTCTTTCAGAAAGTGACCAGCCAGACCGATCCCCTCAAGAAGCTGGCGGGGATGATCCCCGGCTTCAAGGGCTACGTGGAACGTCAAGACCGCCGCGATGCCGACAAGCTCCTGCGAGATACCGTGGCGCGCCGCTTCGAGGAGCATTGGAAGCGGGCTTCGAACCTGCAGACCGAGCTGGTCAGCGCGGGGATGATCGAGTACGTGGACGATATGGAGCGCGCGGCAATCAAGCTGCGCACCTTCATCGATAAGATCTCCACCGCGCCGCGCGGCTATTCGGGATTGTTCGATGCTGTGAAGATCAACGAAGAGGAGCTGCAGGCGCTCTACCAGTTCGACGCGGCCTTCTTCGAACTGGGCGACCAGATCGGGACCGCCCTCGACAACGTCGAGGCCAGCCTGAACGACAAGGAAGGCTTACCCGCAGCCATCCGCAACCTGACCTCGCTGAGCCGCCTGGCCGTCGAGACCTACAACAAACGCACCGAAGCGTTCACGGGAAGTAAATAGCCTGCATTGCGACGGTCTCCTGACTGGAGTGGGATGCACCGGGGCAGGAGATCCGTACATGAGCGTGCGGCGACCGTCGCGAAACCTGAAGGAATTTGGAGTCCTATGTGGCAAGAATACATCATCGCTGAAACCACAGAAGAGGTCGTCGGCATTCTGGCAGAGAGGGGGCCTGCGGCGCGCATCGTGGCGGGCGCAACGGACCTGATCCTGGAGATGGAGCGCGGCGTCCGCAAGGGGCTCGAGGCACTGATCGACGTGACGCGCATCCCGAACCTGGACAGGATCACACTGGACGAGGACGGGGTCGTCCACCTCGGGCCGATGGTCACGCACAACCAGTGTGTGGCCTCGACGCTGATACGTGAGAGGGCCTTCCCGCTCTTCCGGGCCTGCTGGGAGGTGGGCGCGCCGCAGATCCGCAACCGCGGAACAGTGGCGGGCAACCTGATCACCGCTTCACCGGCCAATGACACGATCACCCCGCTGGTCGCGCTGGGAGCCTCAGTCACACTGCTTTCGACGGCAGGGGAACGACTCGTGCCGTTGAACGAATTCTATTCCGGCGTACGCAGGACCGTAATGACAGCGGGGGAGATGCTGGTGGATATTTCGTTCCCCGCGCTGAAGCCTGGGGAGGGAGGTACATTCATCAAGCTGGCGCTGAGGCGCGCGCAAGCCATCTCGGTGGTCAACGCGGCACTGGTCATCGGGCAGGAAGGCGGGACGGTCCAAAGGGCCTCCATCGCGCTGGGCGCGGTGGCGCCCACGATCATCCACGCGCCCAAGGCAGAGGAATATCTGAAAGGCAGACCGCTCAGCGATGAGACGATCTCAGAGGCGGCGCAGATCGCCATGCAGGAAGCGCGTCCCATAAGTGACCTGCGCGGCTCAGCGGACTACCGCCGCGAGATGGTGAGGGTCTGCACCCTGCGAGGGTTGAAGCAGATCCGCGAGGAATCCCAGGAGGCGGGCGTACCGCGGGACCCGGTGCTGCTCTGGGGAAACGGTCCAACGAAAACAATAGCGGCCTCCCGCAGGTTCCCGGCACCCATTGAGACGAGGATCAACGGAAAAAAGGTCACCTTCCACAGCGGCCACGAAAAGACGCTGCTGCGCCTCCTTCGCGAGGAGGGGCTGCTGACCGGGACCAAGGAGGGGTGCGCCGAGGGCGAGTGCGGAGCCTGCACGGTCTATCTGGATGGCCTGGCAGTCATGGCCTGCCTCGTCCCCGCGCCGCGCGTGCATGGAGCCGAGATCGTCACCGTGGAGGGGTTGGCTGAGGACGACCGGCTGCATCCCATCCAGGAAGCATTCATCCGGGATGGGGCGGTCCAGTGCGGATACTGCACGCCAGGCTTCCTGATGTCGGGCGCGAAGCTGCTCGAGGAGAAGCCGGAACCCACGCGGGACGAGATCGAGCAGGCGCTGACGGGCAACCTGTGCCGCTGCACCGGCTATTACAAGATCGTCCAAGCCATCGAGGACGCGAGCAAGATACGGAGCTGAGCATGGGCCGATATTCTGCCGTGGCCAAACAGCATGGGCCGAACACGCCGCGTAAACCCCATCCCATCTGGAATACGCTGGGCTGCCTGATGATCGTGGTGGTGGCGGCCATGTCCATCGCGATCGCCATCTTCCTGGTGCAGACCGGGATCAAGGAGGGATGGCCCATTCCCCCGGTGCTCCTGCAACCCATCATCCTTCCAAACTGGCTGTACCGTTATCTACCAGGGCTGACGAACCTGCTGCTGAAGGTGGTCACGGTAGATTACCTGCCGGCCTACGCGGCGGCGAGCATTACGCTGATGGTGGTGCTGGGAGGGTTGGTTTCACTTCTCTATGCGCTGCTTTACCGCTTCACCGGTCCGCCCAGGTATGGGCCGCTGGATGCAACACCCGATAAATACCGGGCCAAGAGGTATAAACGATGACACCCACAACAAACTCCTCAGTCGGTAAATCCGTTCCACGCATCGATGCCCGTGACAAGGTCACCGGGCAGGCGGCTTACTCCGGCGACTTTAACCTGCCGGGGATGCTCCACATGAAGATCGTCTTTGCCGAGCGTCCACACGCGCGCATCCTGAGCATTGATATACACGAGGCCGAAGCCGCCCCGGGCGTGGCGGCGGTCTATACCGCCAAGGATGTACCGGTGAATGAATATGGCCTGCAGATCCCGGACCAGCCGGTGCTGTGCGGACCGTTCGAGGAAGGCACCCTGCGCCCGGAGGCCGTCAGGCCGGATATTGTGCGCTTCGTCGGCGACCAGATTGCGGCCGTGGTGGCAGAGACGGAAGCCCAGGCCGCGGCCGCGGCAAAGCTGATCCGCATCGAGTTCGAGGACCTGCCGGTGCTCACCGACCCGGTCGAGGCGATGCAGCCGGATGCGCTTCCACTTCACCCCGAACGCGGCGACAGCAATATCTGCGTGCATTACCGCATCCGCAAGGGAGACGCGGAGGCGGCGCTCAAAGCAGCGGATGTAATCGTGGAAAGCGAGTACCACACCCCCGTGCAGGAGCACGCGTACCTCCAACCGGAGGCGGGTGTGGCCTACCTGGACGAGGAAGGCCGGGTCGCGGTGGTCTGCGCGGGCCAATGGACACACGCCGACCGCGGTTCGATCGCGCACGCGCTGAGCCTGCCGGATGAACAGGTGCGGGTGATCTACCCGGCCATCGGCGGAGCCTTTGGCGGGCGCGAAGACCTTTCAGTGCAGATCGTGCTGGCGCTGGCGGCCATCAAACTGAAGCGACCGGTGCGCATCATCTGGAGCCGGCGCGAATCGCTGATCGGTCACGGCAAGCGGCACGCCGTCCTCCTGCGGTCAAGGTGGGGAGCGACGCGCGAGGGCAAGCTGACAGCCATCGAGAACGAGATCATCGGCGACGGCGGAGCCTACATGTACACCTCCAACAAGGTGCTGGGGAACGCCACCATCACTTCCACCGGCCCGTATTTTGTGCCGAACATCAAGACGGATGTGTACGGGGTGTACACCAACCACATCCCGGGAGCGGCCTTCCGCGGCTTTGGTGCGCCGCAGGCGCTCTACATGGCCGAACTGCAGATGGAAAAGCTGGCCGAAAAGCTGGGCATGGACCCCGTGGAATTCAGGCTGAAGAACGCCCTGCGGGATGGCGATACACTCGGCGTCGGTACGCCCGCGCCGGGGCCGGTGAGCATCGTGCAGGTGATCGAAGCGGCGGCGGAGAGGGCCGGATGGGGGAAGGCGAAGGCGGTCAAGGCTCTGCCCTCACACCTCAAGCGCGGACGTGGATTCGCGGCTGGATTCAAAAATGTGGGCTTCTCCTTCGGCTACCAGGAGAACTGCTGGGCCAAGGTGGAGATCCACGGCAACGGGCAGATCGAGCGAGCGGTGGTGCATCACGCCGGCGCGGAGGTAGGCCAGGGCACGCACACCGTCATGACGCAAATGGCGGCGGAGGTGATCGGCATCCCGGCCAGCCAGGTGGAGATGATTGGCTCGGACACGGCCACACAGGGCAATCCCGGCTCCGCTTCGGCCTCGCGCATGACCTTCATGGCGGGCAATGCCATCAAGGGCGCGGCGGAGGCTGCCATGGAGAAATGGCGCGCCGAGGAACGACCGGCCATCGCGGAATACAAGTATCTGGCGCCGCCCACCACCAAAATGGACCACGATACCGGCTACTCGATGCCGAATTTCTCCTATGCCTACTCGGCGCAGGTGGTGGAGGTGGAAGTGGACACCGAGACCGGGCACGTGCGCGTTCTGCACGTGACATCCGCGGACGATGTAGGCAAGGCCATTAACCCGGACCTGGTGGTTGGGCAGATCGAAGGCGCGATCGTGCAGGCGCACGGGTACGCGATCACCGAGGACTTCAAGACCCGGGATGGAAACCTGCTCTCCGACCAGCTCAGTACTTACCTGCTGCCCACCATCCTGGACATCCCGGCAAAGGTGGACTCGGTGCTGGTAGAGATTCCCGATCCGAACGGCCCATGGGGGGCACGCGGGCTGGGCGAACTGCCATTCCTGCCGTACGCGCCTGCGGTGGCGGCGGCCATCCATGATGCCACCGGCGTTTGGATCAACGAGTTCCCGTTCACGCCGGAGCGCGTGCTGCGCGCCCTCGGGAAGATCCAACCGCGATAGACGATTTTATGTCTCTCCATTATCCGGGAGAGGACCTGGAACTGAACGAAACGACCCGCGCCGATGCGCCCGGGTCGTTTGTTCGCCTGCCGGAGGGCGTGACACATTATGAGCTCGGCGGGGCGACACAGGGACGGGTCGTTGTGCTGGTGCATGGCTTTTCTGTCCCGTATTACATTTACGACCCGACTTTTGAGTTTCTGGCGGCCTCAGGCTTCCGCACGCTGCGCTACGACCTGTTCGGGAGGGGCTGGTCCGACCGGCCAAACCTGCCAAACGACATGGGTCTCTTCGTCCGGCAGCTCCACGACCTGCTGGAGGCGCTGGACCTCACAATACCGGTAACATTGGCCGGGCTATCCATGGGAGGGCCGATCACGGCGGCATTTACGGTCCACCATCCCGAAATGGTGAAGGCGAATCTCCTGATCGACCCGGCGGGCACGCATCCCATCAAACTGGGAGTTCTGGGGCTGGCGAAGATCCCCCTGCTGGGAGAGCTTGCCCTGGGCGTCTTTGGCAGGGAGCGGCTGGTGAAGAATATCGCCTCGGATTTCTTTGACCGCAGCCAGGTGGAGCAGTTCCAGGAACGCTACCGGACGCAGATGAAGTTCACGGGGTTCAGGCGTTCGATCCTTTCCACCCTGCGAAATGGGATGCTGGGAGGTTTTCAGGAAACCTACCGCAGCCTGGGGCGGCTGGGAAAGCCTGCGCTGCTGATTTGGGGCCGCGAGGACGAGACCGTGCCCTTTGCCCACAGCGCCAACCTGCTGAGGCTCATCCCACAGGCACAGTTCCATGCAATCGAGGGGAGCGGTCATATCCCCCACTATGAGAAGCCGGGAGAAGTGAACGCACTTATCCGGGGCTTTCTGGAAGATGTTGAAGCGTGATGAGAGGGACCCCTACCCGGACCTCTGTCTCGCGGGGAGAGGGGAGGCGGAGGGACCCCTACCCCGGCCCTCCCCCAAATCCGACAATGGGGAG
>CAYMQX010000209.1:0-5922 GCA_964392495.1 uncultured Anaerolineaceae bacterium | reverse complement strand
CCGCCGATTCCTTCACGAACGGATCGTATGCCAGCACGGTCATGCCCAGCGCCTTCGCCCGCTTGGCGACCTCGCGCCCGATGTTCCCCACGCCGATCAGCCCCAGGGTCTTGCCGCCGATCTCATCGCCTTCGAAAGCCTTCTTCTCCCATTTCTCGGCCTTCATGCTGGTGCTGGACTTGTAGATCGAGCGTGCCAGGGCGAACATATCGCCGATGGCCAGCTCTGCCACCGAAGCGGAACTGGCCTGCGGGGTATTCATGACCACGATCCCTTTCGATTTGGCGTATTCGTGGTCGATGGTGTCCAGCCCCACGCCGCCGCGCACAATCACCTTCAGGTTCGGGCACACGTCGATCAGCGGCTGGCGGACCTTGGTGCGCGAGCGCACCACCATCCCGTCATAAGCGGGCAGCACGTTCGGGAGTTCTTCCGGCGTGATGTCATCGCGCACGTCCACCGTCAGGCCGGCGGCGCGCATCTGCTCTATATATTCCTTCTCGGTCTTGTCGCATACGAGGATCTTCATTGGGGTTCTCCTTGGAGGGCATGAAAAATAATAACAGGAACCGGTCCGGCGGACCGGCAGGTTCCTGTTTGGAAAGTGAAGTCAGGCACGAATCGCATTCTACCATGAGCATTCCCCATGTCAACGACAGAAATCAGGTCGCAAATGTGTCAATTGTTCTTGCAGGTTTGTCTGACAAGCCCTTATAATGGCTTGAAAATCCGTACATTTCGCCAGAATTCTGGCGAATTTGCATGTCCAGATCAGTCCATACAACAGGAGAACCCCATGGCCAATGTAAAGCGCGTCTTCAACTTCAACCCCGGCCCCGCCGCCCTGCCCCTCGAGGTGCTTGAGCAGGCCCAGGCCGAGCTGCTGGACTTCAAAGGCACCGGCATGTCCGTCATGGAGATCAGCCACCGCTCCAAGGAGTTCGAGGCCGTCATCCAGACCGCCGAGGCCGATCTGCGCGAGCTATACGGCATCCCCGCCAATTACAAGATCTTATTCCTCCAGGGCGGCGCCTCCCTCCAGTTCGCCATGCTGCCCATGAACCTGCGGCCTGCCGGCGCCTCCGCCGATTACATCGTCACCGGCACCTGGAGCAAGACCGCCATCAAGGAAGCCTCCAAGCTCGGCACGGCCCGCGCCGCCGCCAACACTGAGGCCGAGGGCTTCAAGGGTCTGCCCGCCAAACTGGACCTGGATCCCCAGGCCGCCTACCTGCACTTCACCTCCAACGAGACCATCCACGGCGTGGAATATTTCACCGAGCCTGAGTCCCCGGCCGGCGTCCCGCTGGTCTGCGATGCCTCCTCCGATTTCGTCAGCCGGCCCATCGACATCAACAAGTACGCCCTCCTGTATGCAGGCGCGCAAAAGAATGCCGGTCCTGCCGGCGTGGTGGTCGTCGTCGCCCGCGATGATATGCTGGAGCGCACCCCCGCCAACCTGCCCGTCATGCTGGATTACAAAGCCCTCGCCGCCAGCGGCTCCCTGCACAACACTCCCCCCGCCTTCGCCATCTACATGGTCGGCCTGGTCTTCCAGTGGATCAAGAAATGCGGCGGCCTGGCGGCCATCCAGCAGACCAACCGCACCAAGGCCGATCTCGTCTATAAGGCCATTGACGGGAGCGGCGGCTTCTATCGCGGCCATGCCCTGCCCGAGGCCCGTTCGGTCATGAATATCCCCTTCCGCCTGCCCAGCGAGGAACTAGAAGCCGCCTTCGCCTCCGAATCCAAGAAGGCCGGTCTCATCGGTCTCAAGGGCCATCGCTCCGTCGGCGGTATGCGCGCCTCTATTTACAATGCCATGACGGTTGCCGGCTGCGAAGCCCTTGTCTCCTTCATGAAGGACTTCCAGACGAAGAACGGCTAAAAGTTCCGCCCTGCGTTTTGGAACAGCACTGCCCGGCTTCCCTCGGAGCCGGGCAGTTCTTTTGATTATAATGAGCGCATGGATTTCTTCTTCCCTGAAGACGACCTGGCTCGCACCTCCCCCGAAGAAACGCATATCACCGGCCTGACCGCCGAGCCTTATCCGGATGGCCGCCGCCTGCGCGTCAGCCTCTCCATCACCCCCTTCCAGGTCCGCCCGCATATCGAGGTCATCCTGCGCGACGCCCAACAGGAAGAGGTTACTTCGGTCAGTGTGGTGGAGCCCCTGTCCTGGAAGATCGAATTTACCATGCATCTGCGCGGGGAGCTGAACAACCCCTATACGCTGGAAGCCCGCCTGTATTACCCCGAAGGCCCCTCCGACCAGCCCCATGCCTTCCGTTTCGAGATCCTGCCGCCCGGGCAGGATGACTCCTCCACCTGAACCGCACCATGCCGCCCACCCGCCTCCTTCGTCCGGTCTGCCTGCTTCTGTTCCTCAGCCTGGCGCTCTCCTCCTGTGCGGGCGCGCCTTCGCCTGCCCCCGCGAGCCTCCCCACCGCAGAGAATACCCTTCAGCCTATCATCCAGGCCCCGGCCCTGGCCCAGGACCTGATCATCCTCTCCATGGAGGAGAACGGATTCGCGCACCTCTTCGTCACCATCCCGGGCAGGCTGGAACTGACCCGCATCACCGCCGGTCCCTGGAACGATATCACTCCTGTCCTCAGCCCGGATGGTTCCCGCCTGGCCTTCAGCTCCGACCGCGGCGGTCACTATGACCTGTACCTCCTTGACCTGCAGACCGGCGGTATCCAGCAGTTGACCGATACTCCCGAGTTCGACGCCTCTCCCACCTGGTCGCCCGACCTGGCCTGGCTTGCCTACGAGACCTACCGGCAGGACAACCTTGAGATCGCCCTGTACTCCTTGACCGATCCCGCGCAGGGACAGACCCTGGTGACCAATGACCCCGCCGCGGATCATTCCCCCGCCTGGGCCCCCAACGGCCGCCAGATCGTTTTTATCTCCAACCGCACTGGCAACAGTGAGGTCTGGCTCTTCGACCTGAACCGCACCGATTCCGGCCGCTGGATGGACCTCAGCAACTCGCCGGATTCCGAGGAGGAACATCCCTCCTGGAGCCCCGACGGCTCCCGCCTGGTCTGGGCCTCGCAGGGACAGTCACTGGCATACAGCGGCATCTACGTGTGGGATTCCTCCCGCCCCGACCGCCCGGCTGCATGGGTGGGTGACGGCGACTGGCCCGCCTGGAATTCCCAGGGCGACCAGATACTGGCCCTGATCGGCAGCCCCAACCGCCAGTACCTTACCTCCTATACCTTCGACGGCCGGCTGCTCCTGCCGCCTTTTGCCCTCCCCGGCTACGGGCGCGGCCTGGATTGGCCCAACACCTCACTACCCGCGGTGCTCCCCGAATCCTACCGGCGCGCCGCCGAGGTGACACCCACCCCGCTTTGGGTTCCCGCCATCACGCCCGCGCCGGATGTCCCCATCCAACGCTGGTACAACGTGCCTCTTGAGGGCATCCAGGCCCCCTATCCTCAACTGCATGACCTGGTGGACGATTCCTTCGTGGCCCTGCGCCAGCGCGTCATCGAGGCCGCCGGGTGGGATGCTCTTGCCAGCCTCGAGAATGCCTTTGTGCCCCTCACCTCTGCCCTCGACCCCGGCTATGAGGAGGACTGGCTTTATACCGGCCGGGCTTTTGCCCTCAACCCGCTCATGACCAGCGCCGGTTGGATGGCCGCCGTACGCGAGCAGGTGGGCTCGGAGACCTACTGGAGGCTCTACCTGCGCGCCCTCCAGCAGGATGGTTCGCAGGGCGAACCGATCCGTTCCTCCCCCTGGGACCTGGGCGCGCGCTATGAACTCGAGCCGGGCTCCTATGAGGCCGGGGGCAAATACATCCCGGTGCCGCCCGGCTATTGGGTCGATTTCACCGCGCTGGCCGCTGCCTATGGCTGGGACCGTCTGCCTGCACTGGCCGGCTGGCGCACCTACTACGAAGGCGCACGCTTCACTGAATTCGTTATGACCGGCGGCCTCGACTGGTACTCCGCCATGCTCGAGCTTTACCCGCCGGATATCCTCATGACCCCCACCAGGGTCCTGCCTCCCACTGTGACGCCCAGCCGGACTCCCATCCCCACCAGCACACCCGGCCCCACCCGCACCCCGCGGCCCACCTTCACACCCAGCAGCACCCTCACGCCACGCCCCACCATAACGCCCAGCCCGACGCTCACCCCGAGGGCCACACTTACCCCGTGATCAGAGCCCCCTCCCTGTTCGCCCTCCTGCTGCTGGCTGCCATCCTGGTCGGATGTGCCCCGGCTGCCCCCACCCCGCCGCCTTCACCGGTGGTGGCGCTGCTTCCCAGCCCCCTTCCCACCGAACCCCGCTCGCAGGTCCCCACGCCGCTGCCCTTCCGCTTTGACCTGCCCACACCTGCCGCCGCCCCTGTTTCCGGATGGCGCCCGCCCCTCTATCCCGTCCCCTGGGCCATCTCCCCCTACGACCATTTCTACTTCGTGCGACCCATCGCCGCCAACCAGGTCAATTGGCCTCTCGCCGATTACCGCTATGGCGGCATCTTCTTCGCCCCCAATATCGTCCATACCGGCGTGGACATCCCCGCGCCCGAGGGCACGCCTATTCATGCCGCCGGTCCCGGGACGGTCGTCTGGGCCGGTTGGGGCCTTTTCACCGAGTCGCCTGAAAACAAAGACGACCCCTACGGCCTGGCGGTGGCCATCCGCCATGATTTCGGGTATAAGGGACAGCAGCTTTATACCGCCTATGCGCATATGAGCCGGGTCACTGCCGTGTTCGGATCGCATGTCGAGACCGGCGACCTGATCGGCTACGTCGGCGCGACCGGCGCCACCACCGGCCCCCACCTGCACTTCGAGGTGCGCCTCCCGGACAACAGCTTTTACAATACCTTCAACCCCGAGCTGTGGACGGCTCCTCCCGAGGGCTGGGGTGTGCTTGCAGGGCGCCTGATGGACACACGCGGCGATACCCTCCAGCAGGTCGAGGTCACGGTGGAAAACGTCGTCACCCGCGACCGCTTCCTTGTCAAGACCTACGGCGGCGGTTCAGTGAACCACGACCCCTATTACGATGAGAATCTGGTGCTGGGCGACATCCCTGCCGGGCTGTACAAGGTCAGTTTTCGCTTCGAGAAGAACGTCCAGTATTGGATGGAAGTCCTCCCCGGCCAGGTCACCTTCTTTACCTATCAGGGCGACCTGGGCTTTGCGGTGGGGCCGCCCGCCGCTCCCCGGCTGGATTTCCTGCCCGTCACAGCCACGGCTTCTCCGGCACCCACCCCTCTGACCTCCGCTTTCCCTTGACGGACTGAACATCTGTGCTATACTCAGTCTGTCTGATTTACCATCCTGTACACTTTTTTCGGAGACCCAACCATGCCTCGTAAATCATCCGCCGCCCGTGAACGTGAAGAACAGCAGGCCCCAGGAAACAGCTCCGAGAGCGCCAAGCGCCTCGTGCTTGATAAAGCCGTTGGTGACATCCTCAAGCGCTACGGTGACGGCTCGATCATGCGCCTGGGCGAAGCACACGGCATGCAGACCGAGACCATCCCGACCGGTTCCCTCTCCCTCGATATTGCCCTCGGCGTCGGCGGCGTCCCGCGCGGCCGCATCACCGAGATCTTCGGCCCCGAGTCCTCCGGCAAGACTACCCTCTGCCAACATATTGTGGCCGAAGCCCAGCGCCTCGGCGGGACCGCGGCCTTCATTGATATGGAGCACGCCCTCGACCCCGTCTATGCCGCCCGCGTGGGTGTGGATATCGACAACCTGCTCGTCTCCCAGCCCGACACCGGTGAGCAGGCCCTGGAGATCACCGAGACCCTGGTGCGCTCCGGCGCCGTGGATGTCGTCGTCGTCGATTCCGTTGCCGCCCTTGTGCCACGCTCCGAGATCGAGGGCGACATGGGCGATGCCACCATGGGCGTCCAGGCCCGCCTGATGAGCCAGGCCC
>CAYMQX010000208.1:0-5934 GCA_964392495.1 uncultured Anaerolineaceae bacterium | reverse complement strand
CCGGAGATATAAAAAAGACCCGCTCGCGCCGGGTCCTTTAGAGTTCTCCGAACAGCCAGTCCATTAGGCCTTTTTTCTTCTTTATGCCTTCGTTGAGATACGGCACCGCCAGCAGCACCACGGTGATATTGTCGTGACCGCCGCGCTGGTTGGCCGCCTCCACCAGCGCCTCTGCCGCCGTCTTCAGGTTCGGCTGCGAGCGCATAGCCTTGAAGATCTCATCATCCCAGACCAGGTCGGTCAGCCCGTCTGTACAGATCAGCAGCATGTCGCCGGGTTCCAGGTCGATCCCCTGGTTGGCTTCCGCCTCCGCGTCGGTCTCGGAGTCGTTCATATACAGGCGGAAATCAACCTCGGGCAGTTCCACCGAGCCAAGATAGCGCCGGATGACATGCACGTTGGGATGGTCGCGCGCATGTTCGATATCCAGAATGCCCTTGTCCACGGCCTCCTGCACCCAGGTATGGTCGAGCGTCAGCCTGCGGATGTGCTCTCCGCGCACCAGGTACACGCGCGAATCCCCCACATGCGCGACATACAGCTTGTTCTCGACGATCCAGATGCAGGCACAGGTGGCGCCCATGCCCTCCTGCTCCGCCCGGCTGGCAGAATGTGCCGCCACTGCCTGGCTGGCATCCTGGATGGCGTTCTCCATGATCTTGAGCGGCTTTTTACCGTTGCTTTCGGCCACCCCCTGGCTGATATAGTTCACCGTCAGTTCCGCCGCCACCTCCCCGGCGCGGTGGCCGCCGATCCCATCCGCCACCACCGCGAACACCACCGGCCGCTCATCCTCCTCCCCCATGCGGAAGGAGGAGACCGCGTAGCGGTCCTCATTGTTCTTCCCGGCCATTCCTGAATGGCTGAGGGCGGCAATATGCAGGTGGGCAGCCGAGGCTCGTATCATTCCACAGGCTTCTCTGTCACGACGCTGGGCTCGGGTACTGGTGGGGGCTCACGCAGTTGGAACCGGTAAATTAATTGGCCGAAGTGTACCATATCCCCCGATTCCAATCGGCGGCCTTCGCGCGAGACCGGTTCGTAATTGACCCATGTGCCCCCCACGGACCCATTATCGATCAGGATGTACTCTCCTGCACCGGTCATTCGCAGCCGGGCATGAATGGGCGCGATCGAGGGGTCGTCCAGCACTTCGGTGCACTGCACCGGGTCGGTGCCCAGGACCGTTTCCTTCTCGACTAGGGGGATCGGGTTGCGTGTGGTGGGCTGGCCGTCTGGCGCCAGGTTCACCAGCGTGGCGGAGGCCTCCACCAGGCGCGTGCGCGTGTTGGCAGCCGCCTCCTTCTTGCGCCGGACGCGCTCATGCGGCGAAGTGGGCGGTTCCGCATTGACCGCCACGGGCTGGGTCAGGGGGTCGCGCTGGGCCTCCTGGGTCTGGCGGCGTGCCCGCAGACTGGGCAGTTTCAGCCGTCCCGTAAGCAGGATAAGTACAAGCGCCAGCCCCGCCATGGACATCGCCCCGATGATGATGGGCAGGCGGTATTTGGCAATGACGGCCGCCATCCCGCGCGGCGGCTGCACGACTGTCACGGTGATGGGCAGGGGCATCCCCGCCTTGCTCATCCCGGTCGAATCCACGGCTTCCACCATCACCTGATGTTCGCCGCTCAACTGGTAGCCTTTCAGGTCCCATGTGAAGGTGTCGAACGGTTCGGCCGTGTTCTCATCCACGATCTGCCCGTCCACGTACAGGGTGGTGCGCCTCAGCGGCCGGCGATGCCCGTCCGGGTATTCAATGATGATCTTGAGCGTCTGCAGCTCGGGCACCAGCAGTTTGGTGTTAAAAGGGTCGGTCTCCGGCGCCTGCCGCGTGATCTGGAGAGGCGGCGCCACCAGGATCGGATTGGGCGGTTGAAGGTCGATGTTGAGCGTCTGCTGCGCCGAGGTGATCTTTCCCGCCGGCAGCGCCACCTCCACGGCGAGGCTGTGTTCGCCCCCCGTTTTGATGGCCGATTCATACTTGAGGGTATAGGTTCGCCGCAGCGGCGCAAAATAAGATTCCGGGTTGGGGAAGGCTTCCTTTCCCGAAAAGGCGAACAGGCTGCCGCCCGTCTGCGTAGCCAGCATATTGAAGGCCGCCGCGCTGGTCGTCGTGAAATACACGTCCAGATCCACGAACCACACGAAAACCCGGATCTTGCTCTGCACGGCCCTTTCGATCAACGGCTGCAGGTTGGCTGCCAGGTTGGTGTCGTCCATGTGCGGCGTGATGAACAACACCGCCCGTTTCATTCCCTGCCGGGCGCTTTGCATGCCGGCGATATCCAGTGCCAGCGTGAGGGATTGCAGGTTTGGGGTGGTGCTGCGGAAGTCCGGTGCAAACGAGCGCAGGCTGCTGCGGAAATCGTTGGGGTTGGCGTGACTGACCACCGGCCCCGAGATACTCACCAGGCTCAGGTCGTCCGGCATGTCGGTGGAAAGGGATTGCGCCCAGCCGTCCAGCACCTGCACCAGCCGTTGGAAGCGTGAGATGCCCTGTCCGTCGCGCACATCCAGCGCCGGGCCAGAATTGATGCTCACCACGAGTTGCGCCGGCAGGGCCTGCTCGGTCAGTTCCTCCGGTGCGATCGGTTGGCCGTCCTCGATGACGGTCACCGCCTCGCGCTGCAAGCCCGTGGCAAAGCTTCCCCGCTCATCGAACACATCCAGTAGCGCGCTGACTGCCGGAAAACCCGAGGTGTCGGCGGGGTAGAGGTCCGCGAAGGCCTGTCCCTGTGCGTATGCCGGAAGCGCCCCGCCCAGGAACAGGCCCAGGATGATGCCCAAGTGGAAGAATTTACGCATTTCCCTCGATGACTTCCGGCGCCTCCGCCGCAGGAGCCGCAGTGAGCCGCAGGTAGGTCAGTGTCCAGGCCGAGCCGGTGAAGGTGGACAGGATGCCGCGCCCCAGGATCAGCGCCGGCAGGTAGACCGCGAAGCACACCCCGGCCAGCAGGAGCGAATTCATATTCTGCCCGTTCCCCAGCGCAAAAGTGATGACCGCGGGGAGTGCGATGATGAGGATCGGGATGGCGATGACCAGGTTGACGAAGAACGAGATGGCGAACAAGATCAGCGCCATGATCAGGATCGGTCCGATGTTGGCGCGCGCCACATCCCAGCCGCGCTTCCAGCCCGCCGCGATCCCCAGGTTCTCCTTCACGATCGCGACGTACGCCTGCTCAAGGATGATGTTCACGACCCATGCGATCGGTACCAGCAGGCAGATGATGGGCAGCAGGCAGATGAATCCGATCCCCGCCGTAAGTACTCCCGAGATGATGAGGGTGAAGAACAGGACGAAGAAGACCAGCCCGAAGGCCAGGGAGAGGCCGAAGACCCGCCAGAAGTAGGCCGTGCTCTCGCTGAAGAGCTGGCCGAAGACCAGCGGCTCGACGCCCGTCTCGGCCTGCAGCGTGCCGCGGATCAGCCCGATTCGCCCGATCGTCCCCAGGAAAACGAAGACCAGGATGATCAAGATGATAACCAGAAAGGCGATGATCAGCACCCACCAGTTCTCCATAAGCCACCGGGAGGCCTGGTCTATGTAGCGTTGATAATCCCCGGGCAGGGGATTGCTCCCATTGCCCCCTCTGCCCTGTACGCCTCCCGAACCTCCCCCGCTGCCCTGTGCGCAGCCCGCCAGGATGCCAAAGATCCACAGCACCTTGTATTTCCACGTGATCTGCCAGGCGCGCGTAAGGACTTCCCCAAAGTTGAAAGTCATGGCTCGACTCCTTTTGAGATCATTTTCGCAGTTTTGGAACCTGTGGGATCATGAGATAAAAAGAGAAAAGCCTATTCCCATTCGATGGTTGCCGGAGGCTTGCTGGTAATATCATACACGACCCGGTTGATTCCGTCCACTTCATTGACGATCCGGTTGGACACCCGGGCCAGTAGTTCGTGAGGCAGCCGTGACCAGTCGGCGGTCATGAAGTCCTCCGTGGTTACGGCCCGGATGGCTGCCGTCTCCTGATAGGTGCGCTGGTCTCCCATCACGCCCACCGAGCGGACGGGCAGCAGCACCACGAAGGCCTGCGAGATATGTGTTCCCGCCCCGGAGGGGCGCCTCTTCCCCAAATATCCCTCCCGTCCCAATTCCTCGATCAGGATGGCGTCCGCAGCCCGCAGCCGCGCCAAGCGCTCGGCGGTCACCTCTCCCAGGCACCGCACCGTCAGGCCGGGACCCGGGAAGGGCTGTCTCCAAACGGCTGCTTCCGGCAGCCCCAGTGCCTCTCCCACCAGGCGCACTTCGTCTTTGAACAGATAGCGCAGTGGTTCCACCAGTTCGAACTGCATATCCTCCGGCAGGCCGCCCACATTGTGATGGCTTTTGATCTTCTCCGCCTTGCTCCGGTCGGGGCTGGAGGATTCGACTACATCCGGGTAGATGGTGCCCTGCATCAGGAAGTGCGGCCCTCCGCACTGCCGGGCCTGCGCTTCGAAGATGCGGATGAACTTCTCGCCCACGATCCGGCGCTTCTGCTCCGGCTCGGTCACGCCGCGCAGCGTCGCCAGGAACTCCTCGCCCGCCTCCACCGCGATCAGCTCGGTATCCAGGTTCCCGCGGAAAAGGGAGATCACTTGAGCGGCCTCATCCTTGCGCAGCAACCCGGTATCCACAAAGACGGCTGTCAGTTGGTCACCCACGGCCCGATGCACGAGCGCCGCCGCCACCGATGAATCCACCCCGCCCGAGACGGCTGCGAGGATGCGCTGTCTCCCCACCTGCTCCCGGATGCGCCCGACCGAGGCCTCAATGATCGAGGCCGGGGTCCATTCAGGCTTTGCGCCGCAGACCTCTACCGCGAAATGCCGCAGCAGCTTTTCTCCGTTCGGCGTGTGCTGCACCTCGGGGTGGAACTGCACGCCGAAGTATTTCCTCTGCATATCGCCCATCGCCGCGAATGGGCTGTTCTCCGAACGGGCCAGCGCCGTGAACCCCTCGGGCATGTGCGTAATGCGGTCCCCGTGCGACATCCATACGCTGGAGATCGCATCCAGCATCGTTCCCTGTATCAGCGGCTGGACCACCGCCGGGCCGTACTCGCGCTGGGCGGATGCGTCCACCTGCCCGCCCAGCGCCTTCGTGAGCGCCTGCATCCCGTAGCAGATACCGAGGATGGGCAGGCCTGAGTCCAGGATGAAATCCTGGATATGCGGCGCGCCTTCTTCATAGACCGAGCGCGGCCCGCCGGAGAGGATGAACCCCTTCGGCTGGAGGGCAAGGACCTGCTCCCGGGCGGCGTCCCAGGGGAACAACTCGCAATAGACCTGCGCCTCGCGTACCCGCCGCGCGATGAGTTGTGCGTATTGCGAGCCGAAATCAAGGATGGCGATGGAATCCATGCGCCTTATTCATCCTGAAATGTGATCTTCCCGTACTCCAGCGAGGCGATGCGCGCCAGCGCCTCGACCGGTACGGCCAGCGTTCCAAGCGCCGCCCGGCCGCCCTCGAAGGTCTTCTCGATCAGCGTGCCCACCCCCACGATATGCGAGCCTGCGGCCTCGGCCAATCGCGCCAGCCCCAGGATCGTCGCCCCCGAGGCCAGGAAATCATCGATGATCAGGACTTTTTCACCGTTGGCGAGATACTCCGGCGAGACGATCAGCTCCACCATGCGGCCCTTGGTATGTGAGGGCGCCAGCGTCAGATACACCTGGTCCGGCATGGTGATGGGCTTGGTCTTGCGCGCATACACCACCGGGATGCCCAAGTGGAAGGCGGTGGTCAGCGCCGGCGCGATGCCTGAGATCTCCGCCGTGAGCACCCGCGTGGCTCCCACGGTTTGAAAGCGGCGCGCGAACTCCTGCCCGCAGGCATCCATCAGCGCCGGGTCCACTTGATGGTTGATGAAACTGTCCACTTTCAGGATGCCGTTTCCCAGCACCTGTCCCTCTCTTAAGATCCGCTCTTTCAATACCTGCATC
>CAYMQX010000207.1:0-5996 GCA_964392495.1 uncultured Anaerolineaceae bacterium | reverse complement strand
GCCGGCGGGGGAATTCCGGGAAAGCCTGGAGATCTCCGAGATGAGGTTCTTTGCCCCGGATGACCTGCCGGTGATGCTGCTGGCGGAAAAAGAGATGATCTGGAGGATCATGGACATGCTGAAGGCGGAGGGCGGGCTTGAACTGGCTTGAAGTGTCGCTGACGGTGGACGGGGAGCTGGCCGAAGCGGTGGCGGATGTGCTGGCGCGCTTCGCGCCCAACGGGGTCACCACGGAGCAGGGGGTGAAGTACCTGGAGGTGGACGGGGGCCTGGAGGAGAAACGCCAGCGGCTGGAGCAATCGCTGTATTACCTGGGAAGGATCCGCCCGCTGCCGCCGCCGGTCTACCAGCCGATCGCCGACCAGAACTGGATGGAAGCCTGGAAGAAGAATTACCGGCCCATCCCGATCGGGGCCGGGCTGGTGATCGTCCCGGCCTGGATGGAATCGCCCGACCCGCAGCGTGCCGCCATCCGCATCGATCCGGGCATGGCCTTCGGGACCGGGACACATCCCACCACACAATTGTGCCTGGAGTTGTTGGAGGTGGCGGCCCGGGAGACCCTGCCGGCGCGGGTCATCGATGTGGGCTGCGGCTCGGGCATCCTTTCCATCGCGGCGCTGAAGCTGGGCGCAGGGCAGGCGCTGGGCGTGGATATCGATCCGCAATCGGTGAAGAACTCGCGCGAGAACGCCGACTTGAACGGCGTGGGGGAGGAACTGCTCCTCGCGCAGGGATCGGTGGCCGAGGTGCTGGAGGGCCGCTTCGCGTTCTGCTCCGCGCCGCTGGTGCTGGCGAACATCCTGGCGCCGATCATCATCCGCCTATTCACCGGCGGGCTGGCGCAGTTGGTGGAGCCGGGCGGCGCGATCATCCTGAGCGGCATCCTGGCGGAACAAGAACAGAGGGTGCTGGATGCGGCGGCGGCCCAGGGCCTGAGCCTGCGCGACCGGCGGCAGATGGGGGATTGGGTGGCGCTGCTGGCGGGAAGACCCGCTTAACGCATGGACCCTGCGGGGCTGCAATGACAGTTCAGATTATTTGTGCTATCATCAACCCAGCATGGACCGCCGAAAACTCATCCAATACCTGCTCTTGAATGTCTTTGTCTCGGCCTGTGTGACCGGGGGGATGCTGTTCTGGTATGACCGGAACTATCGCGCTGCGCTGGCGCCCGCGGCTGTGCCCGCCTCTTCCAATGCCTCCGGCAGCGCGGCGGTTACGCCCAGCCCGCAGACGGATATCCCGGTGAGCATCGAGAGCGTGGTGGGAGCGGGGACACTGAATGTGGAGACCGCGGTCATCCATTACTCCGGTCAAACGCAGTTGAATCTGGCAGGCTGGCAGTTGAAGGACGATAACAGCAACACTTTCACCTTTCCACAGCTCACACTCTACCCGAATGGGTCGGTCCAGGTGCATACCGCCGGCGGCACGGATACGGTCATTGACCTGTACTGGGGCGCGCCCGAATTCGTGTGGAACTCGGGCGAGAGCGCCCGCCTGTACGACTCGCAGGGCAATCTGCGGGCCGTGTACCGCGTCCCCTGAGCGAGGATAGAGATCCGCTGAAATGACCCAGGCCTTCTACCGCAAGTACCGCCCCCAGGGATGGGAGACCGTCATCGGGCAGGACCAGGTGGTCCGCACGCTGACCAACGCCATCAAAGCCGGCCGCGTCAGCCACGCCTACCTGTTCGCAGGCCCGCGCGGCACGGGCAAGACCACCGTGGCGCGCCTGCTGGCAAAAGCGGTGAACTGCCTGGATGCAGACCCGGCGCGCCGGCCCTGCAACGAGTGCGAGAACTGCAAGGCGTTCAATGAGAACCGGCTGATGGACCTCATCGAGATCGACGCGGCCTCGAACAACTCGGTGGACAGCATCCGCGAACTGCGCGATAAGATCAATTTCTCCCCCTCGCAGGGCAAATACAAGGTCTATATCGTGGACGAAGTCCACATGCTCTCCACCTCGGCTTTCAACGCGCTGTTGAAGACGCTGGAGGAGCCGCCGCCGCATGCCATCTTCGTCCTGGCGACCACCGAGATCCACAAGATCCCGGCCACGGTGCTCTCGCGCTGCCAGCGGCACGAGTTCCGGCGTGTTCCGGTGGACGAGATCGTGAAGAACCTGAAGGAGATCGCCTCCAGGGAGAACATCCAGGCGGACGAGGAGGCTCTGACGCTGATCGCACGCCAATCGGCGGGCGGGATGCGGGATGCGCAGTCGCTGTTGGACCAACTGGCCTCCACCGGCGAGCGCATCACCCTGGAACTCGCACAGACCGTGCTGGGGACCGCCACCAGCCAGACCGTGCTGGAACTGGCGGAAGCGATCATCACCGCCGATCCCAAAGCCGGGCTGGAGAGCCTGCATGCCTCGCTGGATGCGGGCACGGACCCGCGCTCGCTGGCCCGCCAGGTGGTGGATTACCTGCGCGGCATCCTGCTGACCCAGATGGGGAACGAGGCCGAGGTGGAAGCCAGCGCGGACGTAAAGAAGCAGATCGGCGTGCATGCCCGGGCTCTTACCACAGCGGAGGTGCTGCGCCTGACGAAGATCTTCAACGCCGTGGCGACCGCCGACATACGCAGCGGATGGCAGCCCGCGCTGGGATTGGAGCTGGCATTGGCGGAGGCGATGGAGGCTCCGGCTGCGCCCGCCTCCCAGGCTCCCGCCCAGGCCCCGGCGCGCAGCCAGCCGCGCATGGCCGCGGTCAAGACTCCCTCGCAGGATCAGGCGGAGGGCGGGACGCCCCCCGGAACGCCCGGTGAGGGGTCGGTGATCCCGACCGGAGACGTGATCAAGATGTGGAAGGAGATCCTGCGCTCGCTGCCCAGGGAGCAGGCCAACCTCAAGGGGCTGTTGAACTCGGTGAAGACCATCGAAGTGCAGGGCGGCACACTGATCCTCGGTTTTGCCAGCGCGGTGCTGGTCTCCAAGATGGACAAGCCCGATCAAATGGAGGCCGCCCGCAAAGCCATCTCCGGGAAGCTGGGGGTGGATATCGCCATCCGCTGCATGGTGACCACCGCCAAAGGAAAGGTGCCGCCGGACGTGCCCCAGGATGGAATGGTGGCGGCTGCGATCCGCCAGGGCGGCGAGATCGTGGACATGGACCAATAGGATGCCGTCCTCCCCGCGGGGGAGGGCGCTTATAAAAAGAAGCAGACCTTAGAAGGAGCATACATGGCAAAGGGATTCAACAAGGCGCCCGGACTGGGCGGGCAGGGCGGCATGATGCAGCAGCTCCAGCGCATGCAGCAGCAGTTGGCGGAAGCGCAGGCGAAACTGGCGGAAGAGACTGTCACTGTGAGCGCGGGTGGGGGCGCGATCAAGCTGACGATGACCGGCGACCAGAAGTGCCGTGAGGTGTTCATCGACCCCGAACTGCTGAAGGATGTGGACGCCGGGATGCTGCAGGACCTGGTCCTCTCGGCGGTCAATATGGCGCTGGACCAGTCGCGCGAGCTGGCTTCGCAGAGGCTGGGGCCGCTGGCGGGCGGGCTGCCGTTCTGATCCCTGCGCCTGCACCGTGAGGGTGTAAGTAAAAAATGCTGCTGCCTGAATCCATCCAATCCCTGATCACCGCCCTGGAGCGGCTGCCCGGCATCGGGCCGAAATCGGCCTCCCGGCTGGCCTTCTTCCTGCTGCGCGCCCCCGAAGAGGTCGCACAGGACCTGGCGGCGGCCTTGACGAACCTGAAGGCCAACACCGCGCTGTGCCCGGAATGCTTCAACATCATGCAGGCGGGACGCGCCCGCTGCGAGATCTGCGAATCGCAGAACCGGCAGGCGGGGCTGATCTGTGTGGTGGAGGAAGCCCTGGATGTGGTGGCGCTGGAGCGGACGGGCGGCTTCGACGGGAAATATCACGTTCTGCAGGGGGTGCTCTCGCCCATCGAGGGGATCGGGCCCGACGACCTGAAGATCAGCCAGTTGGCGGAGCGCGTGCGGGCCGGAGGCGTCATTGAGGTGATCGTGGCCACCAACCCCAGCATGGAAGGCGATGCCACGGCTCTTTACCTGCGCCGGGTGCTGGAGCCGCTGGGCGTCAAGGTGACGCGGCTGGCGCGCGGTCTGCCGGTGGGCGGCGACCTGGAATATGCAGACCAGAATACATTGCTGCGGGCTCTCTCCGGCCGGCAGGAGATGGGATAGGCGCGCAGGGAATAGAGTCTCATGGACTGGAGGGGGGACGAAGCGGGCATCCGGGAAGGTACAATCCGGGGCGTGAAGATCACGCTGCTTACCTATGGCTCGCGGGGCGATGTGCAGCCCTTCGCGGCCCTGGCGCGCGAATTGATGCAGCGCGGCCACCAGGTCCGACTGGCGGCGCCTCATCGCTTCGCGGAACTGGTCGAGGGGTCCTCCATCCCCTTTGTGCCGCTGGCAGGCGACCCGGAGGAGATCAGCCGGCGCATGAATGCGTCAGGCTCCAACGTGCTGCGCATGGTCCGGGGGATGAGGGACTACATCCTGTCCATTGCCGGGGAGGTGGCGCGCGGGGCATTCGGCGCCTGCGAGGGAGCCGGGCTGATCGTGCATTCCTTCCTGTTCACGGTGGGCGCGCACAGCCTGGCGCGGCAGATGGGCATCCCCGATATCTCGGCGCAGTTGTTCCCCATGTTTTACCCCACCAGGGAATTTCCGAATGTGGCGCTGCCCCAGGTCCCGCGGGGGGCTTTGAGCTGGTTCACACACTGGCTGGCGAACCGGATCTTCTGGTACGGCGGCAGCAGCGGTTTTACGCGTCTGAGGCGGGAGTATCCCGGCGCCCTGCCGCGCAAGCTGTACTGGCCTTTCAAAGATTCTGCGGGCAGGAGGCGTACGCCGATGCTGGGGGCGTGGAGTCCCGGCGTGCTGCCGCGTCCGCAGGACTGGCCGGAGCAGGCCGTGGAGATCACGGGTTACTGGTTCCTCGATCCGCCGGAGGACTACCAGCCCCCTGCGGAGTTGGCCGATTTCCTGGCGGCGGGCGAGAGGCCGGTCTGCATCAGCTTTGGGAGCATGATCCACCCCGGGGCGCGCAGTCTCACAGATGAGGTGATGGAGGCGCTCACTACGACCGGCAGGCGCGCCGTGATCCTGACCGGCTGGCAGGATTGGGAGGTGAAACCGCGGGAAGAGGTGTTATTCCTTCCGGGCGCGCCGCATGCCTGGCTTTTTCCGCGCTGCCGGGCAGTGGTGCATCACGGCGGGGCGGGCACCACCGGGGCGGGGCTGCGCTCGGGGGTTCCAAATATCATCCTGCCTTTTACCGGGGACCAGTTCTTCTGGGCGCAGCGCCTGCATGAGCTCGGGCTGATGCGCAAGCCGCTGCGGGTGGAGAGGCTGACAGCCGGCTGGCTGGCGGCGGCGTTGGAGGAGACGGAGGCGCGGGAGATGCGGGAACGGGCGCGCCAGTTGGGGGCGCAGATCGAGAGGGAGCGGGGGGTGGAACAGGCGGCGGCCTTCATCGAACGATGGGCTGCTGAAAAACTTTAAGGTTGGAGCGCTTGTGTTCGAAGCCTGCTATGGTAGAATGTGCCCCTGTGCATGGATCCGCAAGGGCCATGTGGGCAGGAGTGGAACGCGAAACTTTAAGGTTGGAATGTGTGGAAAAAAACCAATTTACCCTTGACAGATCCCGCGAAAAGCATATAATCACCATTCGCCAGTACATTCACACCAGATCTCGTCCCAAAGACAGATCCATGACAACTGAGTAAACCGTCTAACGTCAGAGACACATAGTCGAACCGGATCATGCAGCCTGACGACCGATGTCGAAAAGCATCGGTGTTTTTGTCTGTAAAAGACAGAGCGGGCGGTTGCGAAGCGGGAGGCAGGCAGTGCCCGCCGAATTGGCAAGCACCTTAACAACTGAATAGTGACAGGAAGCAACAAAACTCTGACAATTCCAGTGAAATACTCCGTAACTTACACTCGCAAGAGTGAGAAATTTCTGCGGAGAGTTTGATCCTGGCTCAGGATGAACGCTGGCGGCGTGCCTA
>CAYMQX010000206.1:0-6004 GCA_964392495.1 uncultured Anaerolineaceae bacterium | reverse complement strand
CGACTCTCGTGACAAAATGGATTTGAACCTGGACCTCCTGCATAACATGGATAATCGCATCCATGAGCTGCACGACCTTGAGCAGGAGCGCAAAGCCGCCCAATTGGCCTTCATCGAAGAACAGTCCATGGCCCATACCGAGCGCGAACATGCCGTGCAGGAATGGCTTGACAAGTACGAGGAATTCAAGCAGCAGGGCCAATCCCTGGATGCCCAGGTCGCCGTGTTGGATGAAATGCTGCGCTCTGCCCGCAAAGCCCAGGAAACCTATGCCGAGCTGAACACCAAGCTGGAGCGCCGCATCAACGAAGTTTCGGAGATGCAGCGTCTCGCCGAGGACCGCGTCCGCCAGGAATGGGTCACCTTCAAGGCCGATGATCAGAAGCGCTGGACCGGCTACTCCCTCTCCCAGGAGGAGGGAATGCGCGAGCTTCGCAAGGATATGGATCGCATCGAGGAACGCGTCACCTCCCTCGACGATTCCTCCCAGGTGCTTCAGGACCAGCTTCACCAGACTGCCGGCGCTTCCGAGCAGGAGTTAATGAACGTCGCCCATCAATGGCTCACCGCCTACGAGCGCATCATGGGCCATTCCAAGAAGGCCGCCCGCAAGACGGCCCGCTGACCTCCGCCTGACAGACTCCCAGCCATGCACGTTATCGGTACAGCCGGGCATGTGGATCACGGCAAATCCACCCTTATTGCCGCCCTCACCGGCACGCATCCCGACCGCCTCAAGGAAGAGCAGGAACGCGAGATGACCATCGAGCTCGGCTTTGGCTGGATGGTCCTGCCCGGCGGCGAGGAAGTCGGCATGGTGGATGTCCCCGGCCATCGGGATTTCATCGGGAATATGCTTGCCGGCGTCGGCAGCCTCGATTCCGTCCTCCTGGTGATCGCCGCCGATGAAGGTGTGATGCCACAGACCCGCGAACATCTGGCCATCCTCGACCTGCTCCAGATCCCCGGCGGCCTGATCGTCCTGACCAAGACCGACCTCGCTCCCGACCCTGCCTGGCTCGACCTGCTGGAAAGCGATGTGCGCCTGGCGGTTCAGGGTTCGATCCTCCAGGAGGCGCCCATCCTGCGCGTTTCGGCGCGCACGGGTGAAGGTATGGGACCACTCCAGCAGGCCATTGCCGCCGCGCTGGCAGCCGCCCCGTCCCGGCCCGACCTGGGGCGTCCCCGCCTGCCCATCGACCGCGTCTTCAGCATGAGCGGTTTCGGCACAGTCGTCACCGGCACGCTTCTGGATGGCGCTTTTTCGGTTGGAGATGAGGTCGAGATTCTTCCCTCCGGCCTGAAAGCCCGCATCCGCGGGCTCCAGACCCACCGCAAAAAAGAACCGTCTGCCCGCCCCGGCTCGCGGACCGCCATGAACATCTCTGGCGTGGCGGCTTCCGAGGTCACACGCGGAGAGGTTGTGGTGCACACCGGCCAATACGGGCCTGCAGGCCGCCTGGACGCCAGGTTCCACCTCCTTAAGGATGCCTCCACCCCCTTATTCCATGGCGCGGAGGTCAAGGTATTTTCCGGCGCGAGCGAGACCATGGCCGCCGTCCGTGTGCTTGGAGCGGAAAGACTTCTTCCCGGCGAGGAAGGCTGGCTTCAATTGGAACTTCGTACCCCGTTGGTGGCAGTCCGCGGTGACCGCTATATCCTGCGCCGCCCCTCCCCCGGTGAAACCATCGGTGGCGGGGTGATCGTGGATCATCAACCCTCGGGGCGGCACAAACGCTTCGACGATTCGGTACTCCGCTCATTGGAATCCCGCCTGCGCGGCTCACCCGCGGACGTGATCTACGAGGCCGCCTCTTCCACAGGGTTGGCGTCTCTGCGCGAGATCACGGTCCTCTCCCGCCTCGAAGAAGGGGCAGCGTCCGAGGGCCTCCAGGAACTGGTCGGACAGGGACGCCTGCTCCTCCTTGAGGCTGGTTCCCTCTCCCCTCAGGCCGACCTGCTGGCCGCCCCTTCCTTCTTTTGGGATGCGCTCGTGACCCGCGCCCTGGATGTGCTTACTGCCTACCATAAGAGCTTCCCGCTCCGCCAGGGCATCCCGCGCGAGGAGCTGAAGAGCCGTCTGAAATTGGACAGCCGTGGGTTCCAGGCCCTCCTCCGCGACCTGGAATCCTCCGGGCGCATCAGATCGCAGGCTGCGCTGCTTGCAGTACCCGGCCACTCGGTGGAGTTTAGCCCGGCCCAGCGTTCTCAGGTAGATTCGCTTATGCGAAAGTTTGATGATTCTCCCTATGCCCCTCCCTCGTTCAAGGAATGTCAGGCTGCCCTGGGTGCAGAGCTCCTGGCGGTACTCATCGAACGGGGCGACCTGCTCCTTGTCTCCGACGAAGTGCTCTTCCGGCGCTCCGATTACGATGCCATGAAAGCTGCCCTCCGCTCCGCCCTTGCAAATGGGCAGCGGATCACCCTCGCACAGGTGCGTGATCTGTTTGGTACCACCCGCAAGTATGCCCAGGCTCTGCTCGAGCATCTGGATGCAGCCGGGTTCACTCTCCGCGAAGGTGAATATCGAACACTTCGCAAATAGTCCGGGCTCCGATCGGAAAGGAAAGGAAATCCATGTGCGGCAGATTTACTTTAGCTGTTGATCCCTCCGAATTGCAGGAGGCCTTTGGCAATTACAGCTTTCCCCCAAAATATGCGCCCCGCTACAATATCGCCCCCACCCAGCCCATCCTCGCCATCCCCAACGACGCGAAGAACGCCGCGGGGTTCTTTATCTGGGGCCTGATCCCCTCCTGGGCCAAAGACCCGGCCATCGGCAGCCGCCTGATCAACGCCCGCGCCGAAACCCTGGCCGAAAAGCCTTCCTTCCGCGGCAGCCTCAAGTACAAACGCTGTATCATCCCCGCGGACGGCTTCTACGAGTGGCAGTCCCGTCCCGGCATAAGGGCCAAGGTCCCGAACTTCATCCACATGCAGGATGGCCGCCCCTTCGCCTTTGCCGGCCTTTGGGACGAATGGCAGTCCCCGGAAGGAGGCCTGCTGCGTTCCGCCACCATCATCACCACCGTGCCGAATTCCTTGATGGCGCAGCTGCACAACCGTATGCCTGTCATCCTTCCCCCGGAGAGCTATGATGCCTGGCTCGATCCAGCTCCCCGTTCCGCGGAGAGCGTCCTGCCCCTGCTCCAGCCCTACGAGGCCGGACTGATGGAGGCCTACCCCGTCTCGACACTTGTGAACAGCCCGGAGAACGACCGTCCTGCGCTCGTTGAGCCTTCGCCATAACCCGCATTTCACCCTGTCTTCCATCGCCGCACCCTGTAATGAACCGCCTCTCAAACAGCCTCATCAACCGCTTCCCCGCCCTGGCTTCCAGGGATTTCATCATTTTCCTCGTCGGCCAATTCGTTTCAGTGGTCGGCACCTGGATGCAGTCCACCGCGCAGCCCTATCTGGCCTTCCGCATCTCCGGGCGCCCCTTTGACCTGGGGCTGATCGGTTTCGCCACCACCCTGCCCACCCTGCTGCTCGCCCTTCCAGCCGGCGTACTGGTCGAACGCTGGGATAAGCGCAAGACCGTGATCATTTTTCAGGCAGCCATGGCTCTGCTGGCCTTTATCCTGGGGATCCTCACCCTGAGCGGGCACATCCAGATCTGGCACATCGCCGTCATCGCTTTTCTGTTCGGCATGGCAAGCTCTGTTGAGATCACCGCCCGCCAGTCCATGCTTATCGAGTTGACCGGCCGCGCCGGCCTGCCCAGCGCCATTGCCCTCCAGACCACTGTCTTCAACCTCGGGCGTGTACTGGGTCCTTCCCTGGCCGCCCCCTTCATGGCGGCTGGAAGTGAAGGCACTGCCTTCCTGCTCAACGGCTTCAGCTTCATCTTCGTCATCCTGGGCCTTTTTGTGGCGCGCACCCGCTATACGGTGCCCCGCGACTCTGCCGAAGGAAGGACCCTCCGCATGGAATTTGGCGAGGGCATGAGTTATATCCGCCGCAACCGCGTGGTGTCCTCCGTGATCCTCATGTCCGCCCTGGTCGGCTTCTTCGGGATGCCGCTTCTCCAGCAGACGCCCACCCTCGGACGGGATGTCCTCCAGACCCTCGCCGATACCGAGAAATTGGTCGCCGAGCGGACCAGCCAGCTTTACATCGCCCAGGGGGTTGGGGCCCTGGGCGCCGCGCTGCTCGCGGCTTACTTCAGTTCCAGCCGTCGCAAGGGTTGGTGGCTGGTTGCAGGTCAGGTGGCCTTCATTTTGGGAATGCTCTGGCTCAGCCGCATTTCCTCTTCATCCCTTGCGCTTGCACTGCTCGCTTTGATCGGATGGGGTTCAGTGACCCAGCTTGTCACCATGAACACCCTGATCCAGATCATGGTTCCCAACGGTCTGCGCGGGCGCGTCTTCGCCACCTATCTCTGGGCTTTCCAGGGGGTGGCCCCCTTCGGAAGCCTGCTGGTTGGCTGGATGGTCCAGGTCTGGAAGCTGCCCGCCACCATGCTCGCCTGCAGCCTGCTTTTGTTGCTCTCCTTCCTGTCGATCCACCTGCAGAATCCCAACCTGCGCGTTTCGGAGGGTTAATGCAGGATTAACGTTTAGGGCAGCGGCTTGACGGGACGGAAATCGCCCTGTTATTATCCTTTGTGGAGAATATTTCCAGTATGGACAATCGATTGTCCCCCGATGACTCTTCGAGGGAGCACACCCATCAAGAAGCCAGGCTCGATCGGCCTGGATTTTTCTCGCGTTGGACCGGAGCGCTCGTGCGCATGGGCCTGGGCGAGGTCCTCCTGCGGACCGGCACCCATATCTTTTCCATCCTCGCCCTCGTCGGCGTCATCTGGCTGACCCAATCCCTGTATAAACAGCGGGCCCTCAACCCAATCGAACCGACTCCCGAGCAGGTGCAGGCCACCCCGCAGGTCGAACCCGATACCGCCTCCTCCCACGCAGACGCCTCCTCCGAAAGCATCTCCCGGCTCGCCCAGCTTCATACGACCATCCCCTCCCGCCCCCGGAACGAGATCGTTAAATACACCGTAGTTGCAGGGGATTCGGTCTTCGGCATCGCCGAGAAATATGGCCTGCAGCCCCAGACCATCCTGTGGGGCAATTACGGGACCCTGCTGGACGATCCTCACAACCTCCGGCCCGGCCAGATCCTCAACATCCTCCCCGTGGATGGCACCTATTACGAATGGCAGAACGGCGACGGGCTGAACGGCGTCGCAAAGTTTTTCGATGTGGCCCCCGATGTCATCGTGAACTACGCTCCCAACAAGCTGGACCCTGCGACCATCGGTGATTATGCCGCGCCCAACATCCAGGCCGGCACGTACCTGATCGTCCCCGGCGGCAAGCGCCAGTTCATCTCCTGGAGCGCACCGCTCGGCGTCACGCGCGAGAACCCTTCCTCCGCACGCGTCCTCGGCCCCGGCTTCTGTGACCCCGTCTCCGGGGGAGCCGTCGGCTTCGGAACTTTCGTCTGGCCGGCCAACCAGCACATCCTCTCCGGCTTCGATTACAAACCCAACGCCAACCACTGGGGCATCGACATCGCCGGCAGCGAAGGCGAAGGTGTGTACGCAGCCGACGCCGGCGTGGTCGTCTATGCCGGCTGGAACAATTACGGCTATGGCAACATGATCATGCTGGATCACGGCAACGGCTTCCAGACCCTCTACGCCCACCTGAGCGCCCTCTACCGCTTCTGCGGCCAGAGCGTGGGCCAGGGCGAGGGCATTGGCGCCTTCGGTTCCACCGGCAACTCCAGCGGCCCGCATCTGCACTTCGAGATCCGCACCCCCACCTTCTTCGTCAACCCCTGGGACTACCTGCCCCCCGGCTGATCTCAATGCGGGAAGGTCTTTCGGTCTCTTCGCGGCTGGACAACGACGAAACAGTCTCCTTCCAGCAATAACATCCTTCATCGCGCATCCAGACTTGCAAAAGCCGCGGCCCTCGGCTATAATCCCGTTACCCCGGGCGCGTAGCTCAGTTGGTTAGAGCGCTACTATCACACAGTAGAAGTCGGGGGT
>CAYMQX010000205.1:0-6016 GCA_964392495.1 uncultured Anaerolineaceae bacterium | reverse complement strand
TTGCGAAGATGCGAGTAATCTGCCACAGCACCCAGGATGGGCAGAAAAAGGACCTGCATGCCCACCGAGAAAGAGATGCAGTAGGGGAGGAACGAATCTGGTGCCACAGGGATGCCAAAGAAGGAAGCGGTGGCTGTACCCGCGGCCTCGGCGGCTGAACGGGCAAGACCGGCGATATATGGTCCCAGGAAGACGGTCCCAACCGTGGTGCTGAAAGCCGAGTTGGCCCAGTCATACATGGCCCAACCGAAGATCTCTTTACGGTCATTGACGGGAATTGATGCGCGCTGCATAAAGTCTCCTCCAAGGCGTTGCATTCTCAGTCGATTTTAATGGAAGAACCCGCCAACCCCCATTTCGTTTTGGAATCATGTTATACTGTCCGCGCCGGCCATTGGGCCTGAAAGGGGTAATTTCCCAGAATTGGGTCTTGTCAGAGAAGCAGGATTAATATATAATCATTCTTTGCCAACCCGCCGACCGAGCGGGGTGGATTCGTGTGTTTAACCGGCGCCCCAAGTCCAGGTCAGGAGTGAACGAATGGCATCTTTGCCCCAGAAGAAATATGCGCGCATCCCCTTTACGTTACCTCTCCCCAATCTGATCGAAGTACAACTGGATTCATTTGAACGCTTAAAGAAGGAGGGTCTTGGCGACCTCTTCCATGAGATCTCGCCTATTGAGTCCTATAACAAGGGCATGAAGCTCTTTTTCCCCAGTCGCAGCCAGGAGTCGCAGGAGTGGGGTTTGAAATATTGGTTCGCCGACCCGAAGCATTCCATGGAGGAATGTGTGGAGCGGGACCTGACCTATTCCAGCCCGCTGTATGTCTCCGTACTGCTCGCCGGGCCCGATGTGCCGGAGCCCATCCGCCAGGAGATCTTCCTGGGCGACTTCCCCGAGATGACCGACAAGGGCACCTTCATTATTAACGGAAGCGAGCGCGTGGTCGTCTCACAGCTTATCCGCTCACCGGGTGTGTATTTCGAGGCGCCCATCGAGCGCACTACGGGCCGCCCCCTGGCCATGTCCAAACTGATCCCGGACCGCGGCGCCTGGATGGAGTTCGAAACCCGCAAGTCCGATTACATCATCCTGAAGTTCAACCGCAAGCGCACCGTGCCGATCACGGTGTTCCTGCGCGCCCTGGCCGCTGTGGACGACGGCCGCAAGGAATCACCCATCAAGACCGGCAGCGACGAGGAGATCCTCTCCATCTTCCAGGATGTGGATAACAATCCCGACCGCCTGTTCATCGCCTCCACGCTCAAGCAGGAACCGGAATGGGATCTTGCAGGCGGCCAGACCATCGCTGAGGCCGCTCTGATTGAATTTTTCAAGAAGATGCGCCCCGGCGATCCGGCTACTTTGGATAATGCCCGCCAATTCCTTGAGGAGCAGCTCTTCGACCAGCGCCATTACGACCTGGAGCGGGTGGGGCGCTATAAGCTGAACCAGAAGCTCGACCAGAACATCCCGATCCCGCATCGCACGGTCACAAAGTCCGATGTCGTGCGTCTGATCCGCCGTATGATCCAGATCAATAACGGCACAGAACAGGCCGACGATATTGACCACCTTGGCAACCGGCGCGTGAAGACTGTGGGCGAATTGATCCAGAACAAACTGCGCATCGGCCTGCGCCGCATGGAGCGTGTCATCAAGGAGCGTATGTCGATCCGTGACCAGGAGCAGCTCTCCCCGGTGACGTTGGTCAATATCCGCCCGGTCGTGGCTGCGTTGCGCGAGTTCTTTGGCTCCTCCCAGCTTTCCCAGTTCATGGACCAGACCAATCCGCTGGCCGAACTGCGCCACAAGCGAACCCTGTCCGCCCTGGGTCCGGGCGGTCTGCGCCGGGAGCGCGCCGGCTTCGATGTGCGCGATGTGCACCACTCGCATTACGGCCGCATTTGTCCCATCGAGACCCCGGAAGGCCCGAACATCGGCTTGATCGGCCGCCTGGCGTCCTTTTCGCGGGTGAATGAATACGGCTTTATCGAGACGCCCTACCGCAAGGTCATCAAAGTGATGCAGGCGGATGATGAGGGCCTGGTGGGTCGCGCCGTACGCGAGAAGATCGTTGATCCGAAGAGCGGCGAGGTGCTGCTGAAAGCCGGCGAGCGCATTGAATCCAAAATGGCAAAAAAGCTTGCCAGGATCGGCGTGGAGGTTGCAGTGATCCCCTTCGTCTCGGATAAGGTGGATCACCTCTCTGCCGATGCCGAGGACAAGTACGTGATCGCACAGGCCAATGCGCCGCTCACGGAGAATAACGAATTCGTGCGCGACCGCATCTCCTGCCGCTTCCACTCCGGGTTTATCTTCCAGGGGCCGGACGCGGTGGACTACATGGACGTGGCGCCGCATCAGGTGGTGGGTATCAGCGCTGCGCTGATACCCTTCCTCGAGCATGATGATGCCAATCGCGCCCTCATGGGTTCGAACATGCAGGCCCAGGCTGTGCCGCTCATTCGCCCTGAGATCCCGCTGGTCTCCACTGGAATGGAGCACCATGCCGCACTGGATTCCGGGCAGGTTGTGGTCGCGGAAGCGGATGGGGAGGTGATCTCGGTCACCGGCAGCCAGATCGTCCTGAAGGAACGTAAAGGCGAGCAGCATGTCTATTCGCTGCGTAAATATCAGCGTTCCAACCAGTCCACCTGCATCGATCAGCGCCCCTCGGTCGTGAAGGGCCAACTGGTGAAAAAAGGCGACATTATTGCCGACTCTTCCTCGACGGAATCCGGGCGCCTGGCGCTTGGTCAGAACGCGGTGGTGGCCTTCCTCTCCTGGGAGGGCGGCAACTTTGAAGACGCGATCCTGATCTCGGAGCGGCTGGTACAGGAGGATCGCTTCACCTCCGTACACATCGAAAAACATGAGGTGGAGGCCCGCGATACCAAGCTGGGCCCCGAGGAGATCACTCGCGACATCCCCAATGTAGGCGAGGATGCCATCAAGGATTTGGACGAGTCGGGCATCATCCGGGTCGGCGCAGAGGTTGGACCGAACGACATCCTGGTGGGCAAGATCACCCCCAAGGGCGAAAAGGAACTGACACCCGAGGAGCGCCTGCTGCGGGCCATCTTTGGGGAGAAATCCCGCGATGTAAAAGATACCTCGCTGCGCATGCCTCACGGCGAGCGAGGCAAGGTTGTGGATGTGAAGGTCTTCACCCGCGAGGATAATACCGACCTTTCAGCGGGGGTGGATATGATGGTGCGCGTCTCCGTGGCGCAGCGCCGCAAGATCACCGCCGGTGACAAGATGGCTGGCCGGCATGGAAACAAGGGTGTGGTTTCGAAGGTCGTGCCGGTGGAGGATATGCCCTTCCTGGAAGATGGAACCCCGGTGGATATCATCCTCAACCCGCTGGGCGTTCCCGGTCGTATGAACATCGGCCAGGTGCTGGAAGTGCACCTGGGCTGGGCGGCCAAACGCCTCGGTTTCCGGGCCCTGACGCCGGTCTTCGATGGGGCCAGTGAAGACCAGATCGAAGCCGAGTTGGGGCGCGCCTGGATCGTGGACCAGGCCTGGAAGGATGCCGGCCTGTCAGCCTGGGAATGGATTAAAGAGCAGGAGTACGATCCGGCCAGCATCCAGGACGATGATGAAGTGCGCCGCCTGTACCTGGAGCAGTACCTGGGTGAACGCGATTACGATGTGTATGACCTGAACGATGTGGAGTACACCCGGTTCGTTACGGCCCGGGAATGGCTGCGCGACCACGGCTATGAGCCGGATGAGATCCTGGGTGAAAGCCCCGAGACGGTCCTGAAGAAAAAGGAAGATGATGACCGCGCCATCCGTGCCGCCCTGCGCCTCTGGATGGACAGCCTGGGCAAGGGCCGCAAACTGGCTGACGATAAAGTGTTCGATGCGGCCCAGGAGATCGCGCGTGAAGACAATCTGCCTCTTCCCATCCTTGGCAAGCAGCAATTGCGGGATGGCAAGACGGGCCAGAAATACGACCAGCCCGTGACGGTGGGCGTGATGACGATCCTGAAGCTGCACCACCTGGTGGAGGACAAAGTTCATGCGCGTTCCACCGGCCCATACAGTCTGGTGACCCAACAGCCTTTGGGCGGCAAGGCACAGTTCGGCGGCCAGCGCTTCGGCGAGATGGAAGTTTGGGCGCTGGAGGCATACGGCGCGGCTTACACCTTGCAGGAGATGCTGACCGTGAAGTCCGATGATGTCCAGGGGCGCGTTGCCGCCTATGAAGCCATCGTCAAAGGTGAGCAGATCGAAGAACCCAGCATCCCGGCCTCCTTCCGCGTGCTGGTTAAAGAGCTTCAGAGTCTCGGACTGGCCGTTGAGGCCATCAATGAGGCCGGTGAAGTGGTGAAGTTCGGCAAAGATGAAGAGAAACAACACCCGCCGCGCATGGGGACCGGCCTCATGGACCTGGGTGAAAGCTTCGTTGGAAAGGGCAAGTCTTGACGGGCGTATTACGGCGTGATAAAATAATCAGCCGTTGCCCAAAAACAGGGCGGCCTTAACCCCGCCCATCGTGCATGGCAGCTACAAATGAGGCCATCATCTTGTTCTTGATGGCCTCATATATTGCAAATAATCATTGTGAAAGATTTGGAAATCGGAGGCAAAGGTGCCGACAGTCAACCAGATGGTCCGCAAGGGCCGCAAGAACAAGAAGGTCAAAAGTAAGGCCCCGGCCCTGCAGTACACTCTGAACTCGTACAAGCAGCGCCGGATTCGCCAGGACAAGGGCGCACCCCAAAAGCGCGGGGTCTGCACCGTTGTCCGTACGATGACCCCCAAGAAGCCGAATTCGGCCCTGCGCAAGATCGCCCGCGTGCGCCTGACCAACGGCATCGAGGTGACGGCCTATATTCCCGGCGAAGGCCACCAGCTTCAGGAGCACTCGGTGGTATTGGTGCGCGGCGGCCGTGTCAAGGACCTTCCGGGTGTGCGTTATCACATTGTGCGCGGCTCCCTGGATACCACGGGCGTGAACAACCGCAAGCAGGCCCGCTCCAAGTACGGCGCGAAACTGCCCAAGTAATCGATCAAGGAAGAGTAATCCATGCGTAGAGCCAAACCCGAACGACGGGAGATCCTTCCCGATATCCGCTTCAACAGCATCCACCTGCAGACCATGGTCCAGCATGTACTCAAGCGCGGTAAGAAAAGCACGGCCACCCGCCTGATCTACGATGCCATGGAACTGATCCAGGAGCGTACCCAGAAGAACCCCATCGATGTCTTTGATGGGGCCTTGAAGAATGTCGGACCGATCATGGAGGTCCGCCCGCGGCGCGTGGGTGGTGCCACCTACCAGGTGCCGATGGAGGTCTCATCCGACCGCCGTATGACCCTGGCGATCCGCTGGATCCTTGCCGCGGCGCACGAGCGCGCCGGGCAGTCGTTCTCCGACAAGCTGGCTTCGGAGTTGATCGACGCGTTCAACGAGACCGGCTCCGCGATCCGCAAGCGTGACGAGACCCACAAAATGGCCGAGGCCAACCGGGCCTTCTCGCATTATCGTATTTGATGCGGGACGAGTATTCAATTAATAGGTAGATTTCGAAAATGGCACGTGAGCATCCGCTGGATAAATACCGAAATATTGGGATCATTGCCCACATCGACGCCGGGAAGACGACCACGACCGAGCGTATCATGTTCTATACCGGCATGACGCATCGCATCGGTTCGGTGGACGATGGCACCACTGTTACCGACTGGATGGTCCAGGAGCGCGAGCGTGGGATCACGATCGTTTCGGCTGCCGTATCCGCGGAATGGAAGGGCTATCAGATCAACATCATTGATACGCCCGGCCATATCGACTTTACCGCCGAAGTCCAGCGCTCGCTGCGTGTGCTGGACGGAGGTGTGGTGGTCTTTGATGCTGTGCAGGGCGTGGAACCGCAAAGCGAGACCGTCTGGCGCCAGGCCGACCGCTATGCCGTACCGCGCATCTGCTTTGTGAACAAGATGGACCGCGTAGGTGCCTCTTACGAGCGGACGATCGAATCCATCCGCGACCGGC
>CAYMQX010000204.1:3152-6051 GCA_964392495.1 uncultured Anaerolineaceae bacterium | reverse complement strand
ATTCCTCCGCGCTGTATTCGGATATTGTCCTGCCGGCCGCGTTCTGGTATGAGAAGAACGATCTGAATTCCACCGACCTGCACTCCTTTGTGCATCCGCTGGGACAGGCTGTACCGCCCGTATGGGAATCGAAGACGGACTGGGAAATCTTTAAGGCCTTTGCGAAGAAGGTCAGCGAACTTGCACCGGAGGTATTCCCCGCGCCGGTCAAAGACCTGGTAATGAGCCCGCTCAAACACGATACACCCGACGAACTCTCGCAGCCTGAGGTGCGCGATTGGCGTGCGGAGGAATGCGACGCAATTCCCGGCAAGACCATGCCGCACTTCCATGTAGTGGAGCGGGATTACGCCAACCTTTACAACAAGTACATTTCCCTCGGACCCAACCTCCGGACGGATGGGATCAGCGGCAACGGCGTACAAATCCCGATCGCGGAATTCTACGATGATCTGCTGAAGAACCCGGTCGGCGGCTCGCCTGACCCGCGCCACATGCGCTGCGTGGAATGGGGGGGAAATAAATATCCGTCACTGGAGGACGCGCTCGACGCGGCGAATGTCCTGTTATATCTCGCGCCCGAGACGAACGGAGAAGTATCCTACAGGGCGTTCAAGCACGAAGAGGAGCGCGTCGGGCTGCCGCTGGCGGACCTCGCCGAGGGCATCCGGGATGTGCGCATGACCTTCTTCGATTTGACGCGGCAGGTAAGACGGACGCTCATCAGCCCGTGTTGGAGCGGCATGGTGAACGATGGACGAGCTTACTCCGCGTGGTGTATGAGCGTGGAGCGGCGCGTGCCCTGGCGCACATTGACCGGACGACAGCACTTCTACATAGACCATCCCTATTACATGGACTTCGGCGAAAACCTGCCGACCTTCAAGCCGAAGCTCGTTGCGAAGCCCGGTGATTGGAAGAAGATCGGCGACATTGTGAACAGCACGGTGGACGACCAAAGCCTGATCCTCAACTACATCACGCCGCACGGCAAGTGGAACATCCATTCGACGTACAAGGATAACCACCGCATGTTGACGCTCTCGCGCGGCATGGACCCTGTCTGGCTCAACGACAAGGAAGCCGAAAGTGTGGGAATAAAGGATAACGACTGGGTCGAGGTGCATAACGATAACGGCGTGGTGGTGACGCGTGCGGCAGTCAGCGCGCGCGTACAACCCGGGACCTGCCTGTACTATCACGCGGTCGAACGCACGATCTTCATTCCCAAGTCGCAGATCCGCAAGGGCAAGCGGGCAGGCGGACACAACAGCCTGACGCGCACACGCATCAACCCGGTGGAACTTGCGGGCGGCTATGCCCAATTCACCTACAGTTTCAACTATTGGGGGCCCATCGGTGTGTTCACACGGGACACGTACTGCGTGGTGCGAAAGATGGAAAAATTGGAATGGTAGAGGCCGCGCTCATCCCATCAGCCTCTTAATGGCAGAGGTGTGTTGGGGTGAAGGGCAACCAAGGAGCAGACTCATGGATATACGCGCACAGGTTTCAATGGTCTTCCATCTCGACAAATGCATCGGCTGCCATACATGCAGTGTGGCATGCAAGAACATCTGGACAGACCGCAAAGGTACGGAATATATGTGGTGGAATAACGTCGAGACCAAGCCCGGGACGGGCTACCCGACGTTATGGGAAGACCAGGACAAATATCAGGGGGGTTGGGAGAGGGAGGAGGATGGGAAGATCCACCTCCGTCTCCATAACCGCCGCGGCGAACTGACAAACATCTTCTACAACCCGGCCCTGCCCACGATCGACGATTATTACGAGCCATGGACGTATGACTACGAGAATCTATTCAATGCGCCCGAAGGCGACGACCAGCCCACCGCCCGGGCGATCTCGATGATCACGGGCAAGCCGATGGATAACATCGAAGCAGGCCCCAACTGGGATGACGATCTGGGTGGTTCGCCGGTCTACGCCCGCAACGACGTCAACCTTGACGAGCTCACTGAAGACGAGCGCGAGCAGCTCAATGAATTGGAACGGGTCGTTTTCTTCTATCTGCCGCGCATCTGCAATCACTGCCTCAACCCCGGGTGCGTCGCAGCATGTCCTGCGGGAGCCATCTACAAGCGCGGCGAGGACGGCATCGTCCTGATCTCCCAGGAAAAGTGCCGCGCCTGGCGCATGTGCATTTCGGGATGCCCGTATAAGAAGACATACTTCAATTGGGCATCGGGCAAATCGGAAAAATGCATCCTGTGCTATCCGCGCCTCGAATCAGGCCAGCCGCCGGCCTGTTTTCACTCGTGTGTGGGACGCATCCGCTATCTGGGGGTGCTGCTCTACGATGCCGACCGGATCGTACAGGGCGCCTCGGTTCCGGACGAAGAGTTGGTCGCTGCGCAGCGGGCCATGATTATGGACCCATTCGACCCGGAGATCATCGCCGCCGCGAAAAAGAACAAAATCTCCGATGCGATGATCACTGCCGCACAGAATTCGCCGGTGTACAAGTTCGTGAAAAAGTGGCAGATCGCTCTGCCGCTCCATCCGGATTTCCGCACCCTGCCCATGCTGTTCTACGTCCCGCCGATGCTGCCTGTCCTCGCCAAGACCAGGGATGGTCAATACGATGTGGAAGGCCTGGACATGGAAAACCTGCCGGCCATGCTCAGTTCACTCGAAAGGGCACGCATGCCGATCAAGTATATGGCAAGCATGTTCTCTGCCGGCAACGTCGAAGTGATGGAAGAGGTGTATCGCAAGTTGATCGCGGTACGCATCTTCAAGCGCGCCCAAAAAGTGCATGATTACGGCCAGGATGAGGTGGATGCGGCTCTTGCCCAGGGCAGGACGAACGCAGAAGAGGTGGAAGCCATCTTCCGCCTGACCTCCCTGCCCACCTACGAAGAGCGTTTTGTCA
>CAYMQX010000204.1:0-3052 GCA_964392495.1 uncultured Anaerolineaceae bacterium | reverse complement strand
GTGGAAGCCATCTTCCGCCTGACCTCCCTGCCCACCTACGAAGAGCGTTTTGTCATCCCGCCACTGGGTCGTGAATCCGCGGTCGAAGCCTGGGAGATGCCGCTTGACCATAAACGTGAAGCGGGCTTCGGAGTCCGCAACAAGATCGCCAAGAGGAAGTTCTAATGAAGCGAATAACCACAGGCCACAAAAACACACAGGGAAAATGCTTTTACCTGGCCGTTTATGACCCCGGTGTCTTTTTGGATTGAAAAGCGCAGGAGACCCGCTGATGTATACCGAAACCGAAATGCGAAGTCTATACCATTGCTTTGCGGATATGTTGGAATATCCTGCGGGCGGAACGCTGCCAGCCGCACTCAAGGCGCAGGATTTGTTGATCGATGAAAATCCCGAAGCCGCGACCCTGCTGAAGGATTTTCATGAGTATGCCGCATCCCTGCCGCCAGGCCGGCTGGAGGAAGTGTACACGGGCACATTTGACCTGGATGCCACCTGTCATCCCTATGTGGGCTATCATCTCTTCGGCGAGACCTATAAGCGCAGCGCGTTCCTGGTCGAATTGAAGCAGCGCTACAACGCCGAAGGTTTTGAATATCCTGAGACCGAACTGCCCGATCACCTCTCCGTCATCCTGCACTTTCTTGCAGTGACGAAGGATGAAATCCTGGCTCTGGAGATCGCCAGCGACGCGCTGCTTCCGGTTTTGGACAGGATGACGGGACGCGTCAAATCGGAGGGTTTCGACGAGGAGGAAAATCCTCCCCAGGCGGAGAAAAAGTCCGAAAAACGGAACCAATTCCAGGTTGTGTTGGAAGCGCTGCGCTTCCTCCTGCTAAATCAAGCACAGACCGTGAGTACCTGAAAGCAGAATCGTAAAAATGCCTGTGCGGTTCAAAGACCCCGTGCAATTCAAAGGAGGCCCGCATGTTCGATAACGCCCTGTTCATCGGCTTTCCCTACGTTGCAGTGACCATTGCAATCGTAGTGTCCATCTATCGCTTCTGGTTCGATCCGTATTCGTATTCGAGTCAGTCATCCCAGTTTTTGGAGAACCGCGTGCTGTTCTTCGGATCGGTGCCCTGGCATTACGGTGTGATCATCATTCTATTGGGGCATATTACGGCGCTGCTCTTCCCCCGCGCCTGGGGCCTGTTCACAGCGAATCAATTCCGCCTGTATGTTTTGGAGATCATCGGGCTTTCACTGGCGTTGATGGCAACGATAGGTCTGGTGCTGCTCTTATATCGCCGCATGTCGAACGCCCGCGCGCAGGCCGTCACATCCGAACTGGACTGGATATTGCTCATCATCCTGCTGTTGCAGGTGGGGCTTGGCTTTTGGGTGGCCTATTATTACCGCTGGGGCTCAGACTGGTACTTGCATACTGCCGTACCCTGGCTGGTATCACTGGTCAAATTCCAACCGAACATCACTTCGGTCGCGGCGCTGCCGTTCTGGGTGAAATTTCACTTCATCAACGGATTCACGATCGTCCTGCTTCTGCCCTTCACACGCCTTGTGCACCTGCTTGCATATCCACTCTCCTACCTGTGGCGCGAATATCAGGTGGTGATATGGAACCGTTCGCGCACGAATTAATTGCTGCGGCAGGGTGCAGCCTGTGATCGGATCAGGGCAAATGATTTTTACGGCACCAGGTACTGATGAAAACTTTGGATGAGCTTCTGCGTGAATCGGCGGGTCACCACCGCCACCTTTGCCCTCGCCAGGTGCTTGGGGTGCGCCTGGGGATATTTGCGGCTTCACTTTTGGATCTGGACCTGCCCCAGTCCAATAAGCGCCTCTTGGCCATCGCTGAAACCGACGGCTGTTTCGTGGATGGGATCTCCGCCGCGACGGGTTGTTACGTTGGACGCCGCAGCCTCCGGGTGGAAGACTTCGGCAAGATCGCGGCGACCTTTGTGGATCTGTGGACCGAACGCGCGGTCCGCATTGCGCCGCGGCATGATATCCGTGAACTGGCGGGAGAATACGCTTCCGGGGCGCGCAACCGCTGGGAGATGCAGCTGCTCGGCTATCAAGTGATGCCTGCTGAAAAACTGCTGGATTTCAAACAGGTGGAACTGCGTCTCCCTGCCAGTGCACTGGTGGGGAAGGCAGGGGTGCGCCTCAATTGCGATTTGTGCGGCGAGGAGATCATCAATCAACGCGAGGTCATCCAGGGATCACAAACCCTGTGCCGGGCCTGTGCAGGGCAGGCGTATTACATCGAAGCCGGGGTGGTCGACGGCGCAGTAGCCATGCTGCGAACACGGTGCCCATGTTGATCACAGACGCGCTTCTGGGTGAACACAGTATATTTTTCCTGCTTTTACAGCACCTCGAACAATCCCTGCCTGCGTCAGGCTCCGCTGCCGCACTAAAAGACCGCATGGCCGCGTCAGCCTTCGCACTCGAAGCACACTCTCAGCTCGAAGATGAACTGCTCTTTACCGCGCTGGAATCCCATCTTGGCGTGACAGGCGGACCGCTCGCGGTAATGCGGATGGAACACGAGCAGATCACGGTCCTGCTTGAGCGCATCGAATCCGCCGCAAGCGTGGAGGAGGGCCGCGACCACGCGGGGCAGTTAATCCGGGCCGCGCGCGGACACTTCCAAAAAGAGGAGCAGGTTCTGTTCCGTCTGGCGCGGCAATTCCTGGGTGAGGAGGAACTATCCGGCCTCGGCGCAGCCTGGGCGCAAAGGCGCGTCCCGTTGATCAAACTGGACAGTCTGTGATCCGGGTTACAAGCCTGCTGCCTCATTGAAAGTGTGCCGGAGAGATACCTTGCAACCGGAAAAACGAACCAACACAGCCGCCCACCAGGACAAAGGCACCCTCTGGCGCGTGATCGATCGCGAGAGCGCTGAACTGCACCCCGCATATTTCGCCCTTGTAATGGCAACGGGCATCGTCTCGATCGCCGCGAAATTGGAGAATATGAGCGGCATTGCCTGGCTGCTCTTCATCCTCAATATCTTTTTTTATGGCGCGCTCTGGGTGCTTACCCTGGTCCGTCTGATCAGGAATTTCCCCAGAGTTGCTGC
>CAYMQX010000203.1:0-6063 GCA_964392495.1 uncultured Anaerolineaceae bacterium | reverse complement strand
AGAAACCGGCAGAGGGCAAGGGAAGGCAGGGGCTCCGGGAACGGGGGGGCAGGAACTTCCAGAACCGAAAGGAAGCATAAATGGAATGGCTTTGCAATTGCCAAAGGCAGGAACGGACACTATAATTCACGGAAACCGTTTCTGTGTGGAGTAGGAACTGGATACTCAGAACATCACCCAACCCCTGGGAGAGGAAGACCGCAACATCCGCCGCCAGCTGGCATCCGGAACCACGCTGGTCAACCGCTATTTGATCCAGGAGGTGATCGGCCTGGGTGGGATGGGCTCGGTGTACCGCGCCCGCGACCTCCATTTTCCGAATGTGGTCAAGCTCGTGGCCGTCAAGGAGATGGTGATCCTGGCGTCAAACGCCATGACCCGGCAGACCATCGTGCAGAATTTCGAGCGGGAAGCCAACCTGCTGGCCACGCTCAACCACCCCTCCATCCCGCGCATCTACGACTACTTCACGCAGGACGATCGCTCCTACCTGGTATTGGAATTCATCCACGGCAAGGATCTGGAAGCCATTATCGCGGACAACAACGGTTTCCTGCCGGAGGAGCAGATCATGAGCTGGGGCATCGCCCTGTGCGACGTTCTGGCCTTCCTGCACAGCCACAAACCGGACCCGATCATCTTCCGGGACATGAAGCCCTCCAATGTGATGATCAACCACAACGGGGAATTGATCCTGGTGGACTTCGGGATCGCCAAATCCTTCCAGGTGGGGTCGAAGGGGACGATGATCGGCACGGAAGGCTATTCTCCGCCTGAGCAATACCGGGGGGAGGCCACGCCGCTGGCCGACATCTACTCTCTGGGGGCGACTCTGCACCATACGCTTACACGGCGGGACCCGCGCCTGGAGCCGCCCTTTTCCTTCTCGGAACGTCCGATCCGGCGCATCAACTCCAAGGTCTCCCCGGAACTGGAAGCGGTGGTCAACACGGCGCTGCAATACAGCCCGGCGGAACGCTTCCAGAGCGCGACCGATATGAAGGAGGCGCTGACGGCGGCCGCACGCAAGACCGGACTACTGAGCCGGATGACCGCGACGCTGCCCTCCCAGCCCAACAGTATCAAACCGCTGTGGACCTTTAAATGCGAGGATGAGATCCGCGGCACGCCGGCGCTCTACCAGGGTGTGATCTACATCGGCAGCTACGACAATAACGTTTACGCCATCGGCGCGGCGGACGGAGCCTTCCAGTGGAAATATGCCACAGACGGAGGCGTGGTCTCACGGCCGGCCATCGCCGAGGGGAACCTGTACGTGGGCTCCGAAGACCATCGCCTGCACGTGATCAGCCTGCGCTCAGGCAAGATGATCTGGACATATTACACGGACGACAAGGTACGCTCCTCGCCGCGCGTGGCCGAGGGGCATGTCTTCATCGGATCGGACGACCACTGCCTGCACGCTGTGAACCTTAATACAGGGCGGGCGGCCTGGAAGTTCGAGACGGGCGAGGCCGTGCGCTCCACGCCCCTGGTGGCCAACGAGATGGTATATACAGCCAGCGAGAGCGGCGACTTTTTCAGCATCGATTTCCGCGGCAATATGAAGTGGCGCTTTCAGGCCAAGCGGGGGATCACTTCCTCCCCGGCGCTGGACGGGCAGGCCATTTACTTCAGCTCTCTGGACGGCACACTCTACGCGGTGGATGCGAAGAACGGCTGGCCGTTGTGGCGCTTCCGGCTGGGGAAGGGTTCGGTCTCCTCTCCGGCGCTTTCCGACAGCTACGCTTACGTAGGGGCGGCGGACGGCTTCATGTACTGCGTGGATACCCGTACATCCAAGGAAGTCTGGCGGTTCCGCAGCGAGAACCAGATCAGCAGTTCCCCGGTCGTCTTCAAAGATTCGCTGTATTTCGGCTCGGTGGATGGAAACATGTACTGCCTGGAAGCCCGCACCGGCCGCCAACGCTGGAAATTCGAGACCAAGGGTCCCATCACCGGATCTCCACTGGCCTTTGATGACATCGTGTACTTTGGCTCGACAGACCACCAGGTTTATGCACTGCTCGCCTAGGGAAGAAGGAGATCCTGTGGTTCAAATCCTCCGCAACCTGTACGACAAACTCACCGGCAAAAAGCCTCCGAAACAGGAGGCTGACCTGCCGGATGGGGCCACCACCGCACCGCTCTCGGACCACCAGATCCAATCGATCATCGAGAACCAGAACCCGCGCTATGAGATCCAGCAGTTGATCTCGGCCAGCGGGCAATCCGTGGGGAAACAGCGCGAGCATAATGAAGACAGCCTGCTGGCGATCACGACCACCATCTCGGGCAATTCAGGGAGCATCCCCTTCGGTCTTTATGTGGTAGCCGACGGCATGGGCGGACACCAGTTCGGAGAGGTGGCCAGCAATGCCGCCATCCGCATCCTCTCGGGCACGGTCATGAAGGCCTTCCATTCCTATCTCTTCAACCTGCCGACCCAGCCCATGCAGGAGCCATTGCAGGAGATCATGGATACAGCCATCCGTGAGGCGCACCGTTTTGTCCAGCGGGATGCACCCGGCAGCGGCACAACCGTCACAGCCGCGCTGGTACTGGGTGAACAGGTGACGCTGGCCCACGTAGGCGACAGCCGGGCTTATGTCGTCTATCCGGATGGGCGGGTGAACCCCATCACGCGCGACCACAGCCTGGTCAAGCGGCTGGAGGAACTGGGGCACCTGAGCGCGGATGAGGCGGCCAATTTCCCGCACCGAAATGTTTTGATCCGCGCCCTGGGACAGGGTGAAGTGCTGGAACCGGATGTTTTCACTGTGCCATTTCCACAGCCGGGCTACCTGATGCTGTGCAGCGATGGATTGTGGGGTGTGGTGTCCGAGCAGGATATCTACCGGGCCATTGCCGAGGCTCCCAACCTGCACCGGGCCTGCCAGAACCTGGTGGAGGCGGCCAACACAGCCGGCGGCCCGGATAATATCAGCGTGGTGTTGGTGCAGATGATCGGATAAGGATGAGAAGCAGGCAGTCTGACTTTTATACCGCCCTCGGACTTCCCCGGGACGCCTCCCCGGAGGAGATCCGGCGCGCCTATCACGAGGCGGCTCAAAGACTGCATCCCGACAAGAATCAGGCTCCCGGCGAGACGGAAATGTTCCTGGAAGTGCAGCAAGCCTACGAGGTGCTTTCCAACCCGGCGCGGCGTGTCCAGTATGACGCCACCCTGCCGCCGCAGCAGGAAACCCCCGCGATGGTGCTGCACGAGGTCTATTACAGCCGGCCGAACCTGGTCTGGCTGACAGAGCCGCAGATGATCTATGTGCTGCTGCAGATCGCGCCGCGCTCGCGCCCGGACGAACTCCCGGCGCCGCCGCTCAACCTCTCGCTGGTGATCGACCGCTCCACCTCCATGCAGGGAGAGAAAATGGATGTGGTCAAATCGGCGGCCAGCCAATTGCTGCGCGGGATGCGGGACGGAGACATCCTGAGCGTGGTCACATTCAGCGACCGGGCGGAGGTGGTCATCCCCGCCGCGGCGTACGGCGACCGGCGCAAGATGGAATCGAATATCCACAAGATCCAGCCCTCCGGCGCCACTGAGATCTTCCAGGGACTGGAGGCGGGAATGCGCGAGGTGCGGGCGAACTTCGATCGCCGGCGCGTCAACCACATCATCCTGCTGACCGACGGGCAGACCTATGGCGACGAGCAAGCCTGCCTCAACCTGGCCTCGGAGGCTGCCGCTCAAAACATCGGCATCACCGGCATGGGCATCGGGGCAGATTGGAACGACATCTTCCTGGATGCGCTTGCGAGCCACACCGGCGGAAGCAGCGCCTACATCGCCAAGGCACAGGATATCGAACGCATCCTGGTGGAGAAGTTCAAGTCGTTGGCGAACACCTTCGCCGACGAAGTGCTTCTGGAGAGGACGCCGGTGGACGGTGTGGACCTGAAGTACGCCTTCCGCATGCAGCCGGAGGCGGGGCCGCTGGCCATCGGGGAGACAATGAAGCTGGGCACCATCCTGCAGGACGAGCCTCTGAGCGTGCTGTTCGAGCTGGTGGTGCGGCCCCAGGCCCTGCAGAGCAATTCGGTGACAGTCCTGAACGGTCTGGTGAAGGTCGCGGTCATGGCCCACGCCAACGAGACGGCTCCGATCCGCCTGCGGCTGACACGCGAGGTGCAGACGGAGGCGACCGACGAACCGCCTCCCACGAAGATCCTCAGCGCGCTCTCGCAGCTTACACTGTACCGGATGCAGGAGCGGGCGCATGAGGAAGCCGATGCCGGCCGTTACGACGAGGCTTCGCAGGCCCTCAAAGACCTGGCGACCAACCTGCTCTCGCAGGGGGAGCATGGGCTGGCCCACACAGCCCTGCTGGAAGCAGATTACCTGGGGAGAATGCACGAGTGGAGCGCGGAAGGCGGCAAGGAGATCAAATACAGTACACGCGCGCTGCTCTCAAGTACGAAGGGAATAAAACAATGATCATTTGTCTTAAGTGCGGGCACAAGAATATGACAGGTTCCATCTATTGTGACGAGTGCGGGTCGCAGTTGACCATGCAGGAGGACCTGGTAACCCAGAAAATGAACCCGGAACCGGGGGACCTCGTGGGACCGCGCAGCAAACAGGATGCGCGGCGACCGGCATCACCCAAGCTGGACACCTGGGGCACCATGCACCTGCTGGATACCGGCCAGATGCTGCCGCTCTCCGAGCGGGGAGAGTTCACGCTGGGGCGCGTGAGCGATGGACAGCCCATCATGCCGGATATCGACCTCTCGCCTTATCACGCCTACGCCAGTGGGGTTTCGCGCCTGCACGCCGTGATCAAACGCAGCGGGGAGCGCATCACGATCATGGACCTGGGTTCATCCAATGGCACCTATGTGAACGGGAAGCGGTTGACGGCCAACGCCGAACAGGTCATCCACCACGGAGACGTACTCACCTTCGGCAAGCTGAAGATCCAGATCCTGCTGCGGAACTGAGCCGGCCTTCGAAAGGACAAAAATGGCATACAACATCATCCTGCACGTGGCCGGCGAGAGCGCCATCCTGGGCGAGATCGAGGAACTTCCCAAACCGGCCGACACCCTGTTGGTGGTGCGCAATCCGCGCACCCGGGAGGGCAAGGACATCCATTACCTGGAGCCCAACGTGAGCAGGGTCATCTGGCCGATCAGCAAACTGGCCCTGATCGAAGTGCTGGAGGGGGAGGAAGAGTCCAAGATCATCGGATTTGTGAGGGAGTAGGCCATGCCCGGAAACTCTGAGCACCGCCGCATCCTGGTAGTGGACGACGAAGAGCGCATGGTGCGCTTCATCCGCATGAACCTGGAGCATGACGGCTTCCAGGTGAGCGATGCCAACAACGGGAAACAGGCGATCAGCAAGCTGCGGGATATCAACCCGGACCTGATCCTGTTGGATGTGATGATGCCCGACCTGGACGGGTTCGAAGTACTGGAGACGATCCGCGAGATCAGCAATGTGCCGGTCATCATGCTGACGGCCAAGGGGGAGGAGGAAGACCGCGTCCACGGGTTGGAACTGGGCGCGGACGATTACATTACCAAGCCATTCAGCCCGCGCGAGATGGTGAGCCGGGTGAAGGCGGTGCTGCGCCGCACGGAGGGGGCCAGCGGATCGATGCACGGGCTGCTGGAGATCGACGACCGCCTGAAGATCGACTTCGACCGCCGTGAGATCTGGCTGGAAGGTAAACTGGTGAAGCTGCGCCCCACGGAATACCGGCTGCTGTTCCATCTGGTGCAGAACGCCGGGTGGGTGGTCTCGCACGACCAACTGCTGCAAAAGGTATGGGGTTACGAGTACCGCGACGAGCCGCATTACGTGCGCCTTTACATCAATTATCTGCGCCAGAAGCTGGAAAAGGACCCCGCCAACCCCAAATACATCCTGACCGAGCGCGGGGTAGGCTATCGTTTCGTGGATTACAAGAGGCAAAAGAACTAGGGATTTCCCCCAGGGGGCTCATACACTTCATTAACATTAAACCTGCGTTGTTCAGACGCAGGTTTTTTATAATCAGAGCATCAAATCCACTCAAACGGAGGTTTATATGTCCA
>CAYMQX010000202.1:0-6083 GCA_964392495.1 uncultured Anaerolineaceae bacterium | reverse complement strand
TGATGACCCGCGGGTTTCTCGTACTCACGCACAGTTGCGCGCCATAAATGGCCGGTTTGTTCTATTCGATCTTAATTCAACGGGCGGAACCTTTGTAAATGGGCAGCGCGCCAGCCAGACCGTACTTTACGCCGGAGATGTGATCTCCCTGGCCGGAGTGGCTTTGATTTTTGGACAGGATAACCCTCCTCACGGGACAGACACGATCGACACCAGCCCCATGGATCCTGCCACTTCCAATCGGGCTACGGCGATTATTAAAGAACGTGATACTGCCGAGTTTAAGAATAAGAAATGAGCGGACTGGTCGCACTGGCCCTTCGCCTGCTGCTCGCGCTTGCACTCTATGGTTTTCTTGGTTGGGCACTTTGGACGCTCTGGCGCGATATCCGTCGAGAAGCGGATCGGATAGCAACCCGCCGAGCTCCGGGCATCAGTCTCGCAGTGCAGAAAGAAGGCCGGCTCACGGGCATCAAGTACTTTATCCAGCCCGAGATTGCTCTCGGTCGAGACCCGGCCTGCGATATTCCCATCATCGACGATACAGTATCCGCAAGACATGCCCGGCTCGTATATCATCACAGCCAATGGTGGTTGGAGGATCTTAACTCCACAAACGGGACGCGCCTCAACCAGGTTATCGTTACCATACCTACTGTTCTTACCTCGGGAGACGAGATCGACCTGGGACAGGTACACGTGAGTGTTAATATCACCTCGGAAACCCCAATTTCTTCCACCAGGCGGCTGATGGAGCAGAAATGATAGAGAACATCTCGCTTGGCGTAATTGGCGGCTCAGGGATATACACTATGAGCGGCCTTGTTGATACAAAAGAATATTCGCTTGATACTCCTTTTGGGAAACCAAGCGGCCCGATTATCGTGGGGACGCTTGAGGGCAAGCGGGTTGGTTTCATGAACCGGCATGGACCGGGTCACACTCTCATGCCCAGTGAGGTAAATTACCGGGCCAATATTTATGCCTTCAAGATTCTGGGGTGTCCCCGGATCTTGGCCATCAGTGCCTGCGGATCCCTCCGCGAAGATTATGCGCCGGGCCATTTCATCATACCGGATCAGTTGTTTGATTTTACCCACCTGCGTCCCCGTAGTTTCTTTGGCGAGGGCTTGGTGGCACATGTCAGCGTTGCCGACCCCTTCTGTCCAGATCTATCACCCCGGATATTCAATGCGCTACAGTCCGTCGAAGCAGAAACGCATCAGGGCGGCAGTTTCATAACAATCGAAGGGCCGCGGTTTTCCACAAGGGCCGAGTCCAACACCTTTCGCTCATGGGGCATGTCGTTAATCGGAATGACCACATCTCCGGAAGCATTTCTGGCTCGCGAGGCCGGCATCTGTTACGCGGTAATCGCTCATATTACTGATTACGATGTTTGGCATTCAAACGAGGCGCCGGTTACCGTGGAAAAGGTTGTCCGGACCCTTGGCCAGAATACACATACCGCGCAGGAAGCCATCCGTCTGTTTGTTCGCGAGCTGGAGGAAAATCGCTCCTGTTCATGCGGAAATGCGACCTCAGAGGCTCTCATTACAGGTCCAGACCGGATCCCACCAAATACCCGGAAAAAGCTGGATCTTCTGATCGGCAATTCTCTATAGTAAGTACAATGTCTGACAGCGATCAGCACCGACTGCTCCGATGGGCGGAACTCTTTCTGTTCCTGTATTCAATTATCCTGACCCTTTCCCCGGCTGTCCGGGAACGAAGCATGGATGTCAATTTTCGTTGGTCGCATTGGGTCGCATTCATCGTCTGGATATTACTGGTAGAGTTGGTTGATCGCGTTACCCTACGGCAAATACCAGACAGGGATCCCTATCTGTGGCCGACTGCGGCACTTCTCAGTGGCTGGGGGCTTCTTAGTATCTGGCGGCTCGATGAAGCATTTGGCCTCCGCCAGATGGTTTGGTTGGTGACCAGCATACTCGCTTTTCTGTTCGGCCTGCGACTTTCATCCGACCTGCAGCTGCTAAGACGATACAAATATGTCCTGCTTTCAGGCGGACTTTTCCTGACTGCGCTGACCCTTCTTTTCGGTACCAATCCGGGTGGATTTGGACCCCGCCTTTGGCTGGGCTGCTGCGGCGTATATTTCCAGCCCTCAGAGCCGCTGAAGTTGCTGCTGGTAATTTATCTGGCGGCATACCTGGCAGACCAGCTTACTGCGCAACTGCACACACTCCCCCTGCTCTTTCCGACTCTCCTTGTCACGGGAATCGCACTCCTTCTCTTGATCTTCCAAAAGGATCTTGGAACCGCCTCAATTTTTATTCTGATCTTTGCCGTAATCCTGTTTCTGGCAACCAATCATCGGCGGGTGCTGATTGGCAGTTTTGCGGTGCTTATCCTGTCTGGCCTGGTGGGCTATTTTTTTGTCACCGTCATCCAAATCCGTGTTGATGCCTGGCTGGATCCATGGGCGGATCCAAGCGGCCGCTCCTATCAGATTATTCAATCCTTGATGGCTATCGCCAACGGTGGAGCAATTGGACGCGGTCCAGGGTTGGGAAGCCCCGGTCTGGTGCCCGTTGCAATCTCCGATTTCATCTTTGCAGCAATTGCGGAAGAGACAGGGCTGGCAGGCATCATTGGTTTGTTGAGCCTTTTTGGCCTCCTTACAGCACGGGGGATCATTGTGGCTTTGCGCGCACCAGACCGGTTCCGACGATTGCTCGCCGCAGGCCTCACTGCTTATTTGGGTATCCAAAGTCTTTTGATCATCGGCGGAAACTTGCGCATCCTTCCATTGACCGGTGTAACATTACCCTTTGTCTCTTATGGTGGATCATCACTTCTGACCTCCTTCCTTGCACTTTTGCTGATCATGCAGGTGGGTCGGGGTTCGGATCTGGAACCGTCCCCGCTTCCAGCCCCCCGCCCTTACCTGATGCTCTCTTCCCTTCTTGGGCTGGGATTGCTAACCATGGCGATCGGATCGACTTGGTGGGCGCTTGTGCGCGGCCCTGATCTTCTTGACCGTACGGATAATCCCCGACGATCCATAGCAGATCGATATGTAAAACGGGGCGACTTGCTGGACCAGCAGGATACCCTGATCAATTCTACCGCAGGCGAAAGCGGAAGTTTTGTAAGGCAATATTTATATCCAGAATTAGCTTCGGTTGTTGGCTATACGCATATTGTGTACGGACAAGCGGGTCTTGAGGCCAGCCTGGATCCATATTTACGCGGGCTGCAAGGCAATCCATCTAGTCTAATCTGGTGGGATCATTTGCTTTATGGCATGCCCCCGCCGGGACTGGATGTCCGCCTTAGCCTTCAATTATCCAAACAGAAAAAGGCTGACCAAATGCTTGGACTCCATCCTGGAGCTGCGATCCTGCTGAACGCGCAGAGCGGGGAGATCTTGGTAATGGCGTCTCATCCTACCTTCGATCCTAATGAATTGGGCCGGCAGGGTTCTGAACTCTCCAAGGATCCTCACGCGCCTTTAATCAATCGAGCTGCTCAAGGAGCCTATCCCATCGGAACTACAACTGCCCCCTTTATTGCAATTGGAGGCTCGGATCATACGCTCACCGCAGTAGAACTCAATGATATCCTGGATAAACTGGGGTTGTTCTCAACCCCCAGGCTTCGCATGCCATTGAATGAGGCACAAAAAACAGCCAACACCGAGGATCTTCAAGTAAGTCCTTTGCAGATGGCACTTGCGGCTGCAGTCCTCAGCAATCACGGCATTCGACCGGCTCCTCGCATCGCGCTGGCAATTAATACCCCGCAGGAGGGATGGGTGATACTGCCGGCGCTCGACCGGCCGGCTGGCGTGGCATCTCCAGCGGCTTCCGATTCAGCCGCACGCGCCTTTCTAGTGCAAGGCCACTCCTATTGGGAATATATTGGCCAGTCCAGTCAGAATAATTCTTTTATCACATGGTATTTGGGAGGCACTCTCCCTGACTGGCAGGGGACACGCCTCGCAGTTGTAGTGGCTCTTGAGGAAGATAACTATTACCTGGCCCAACAGATTGGCCGGGCTCTGCTCAAAAATTCCATCCAGCCTTGAAAATAAAAAGATCCAGGCGAAAAATCGCCTGGATCTTCCGTTTATCGATCCCTATCTACCGTCATCAACGTCCTTGGCTCCATAGCCAGGGCCACTCTTGAAAAAATCGTAGTGCGGCTTGATATCAGGCGTCATATCGATCACCTCACCTGCTTCCAATTGACGGGTGGTGTCAAGCACGATGGGATTTCCATGGTGATTGGTGGCCTCGAAATGGCCGGTCAAACCAAGATTACTGATATATTCGCCGCCTTTTGCGGTATAAGCGGAGGGCACCTCATCCTCGGGGAAGATCGCCAGATACGGACATTCAGGAACACAAGCTCCGCAGTCAATGCAGGTATCCGGATCAATATAAATCCATGGCCATTCGGCGACGGGCTGACCCGCGATCATGCATTCCACCGGGCACACCTCGATACAACCGCGATCCCGGACACACAGGCTGGTTATAATGTGGGTCATACGACACCTCCTCGGAAAATTTATCTCGGATACTCTGTATTATATCTTTCTTCGCAATCGGCGCAAGTGTACGCCTGAGACCGGAAATAAACACGCCCGGCAGGTCAGGTTGGTGACACAAGGATAAGGCTTGCAGGAATTATTTAGCGCTGAACTTGCCTGCCACCGCGTCCCAATTAACTACATTCCACCAGGCATTCACATAATCCGCACGCCGGTTCTGGTAGTTCAGATAGTAGGCGTGTTCCCAGACATCGATCCCGAGAATGGGGGTCAACCCATCCGAAAGAGGGTTATCTTGATTTGCGGTGGACACCACACTTAAGCCGCTGCCCATCTTCACCAGCCACGCCCACCCGGAACCGAAGCGCCCATTGGCAGCCTTTGTGAATTCTTCTTTAAAAGCCTCGAAGGAACCAAAAGCTGCATTGAGGCCTTTGGCAAGATCAGCCGAGGGAGTCCCGCCTTTCGCTGGGCCCATGATCTCCCAGAAAAGATTGTGATTATACGTACCTCCACCATGATTGCGAACAACCGTCCGCACGGCCTCGGGGACCGCCTTAAGATCGCTCAACATTTGCTCCAGAGCCATCCCCTTCAATTCGGGTGTCTTATCAACGGCTGCATTTAGATTAGTGATATAAGCCTGATGATGCTTGGTATGATGAATTTCCATGGTACGCGCATCAATATAGGGCTCCAGTGCATCATAAGCATAAGACAATTTCGGCAGTTCAATGGCCATGATCCTCTCCTTAGGTTGATCCATAATACTGTGGATTTTTTATGATAAAAACCATCAAAATTGTATTCCTTTGAGTAGGGCATGTCAAGCAAATGGGACAAGTTCTAATAATTCGTTTATACTTTCGATGTTCATATTCTCAGTTTCTCCCTACTTCAATGAAAAAATCCCAACATCTCAATGCTGAATCCGACTTCTCATCTTCCCCTGCCTGTGCCCTAAGGCCCGGAATGGCTCTCGCTGTTGCGATCCTCGCAGTCTCCTCAGCCTCGATTCTCATTCGTCTTGCCCAGTCCGAGGCCCCTTCTCTGGTAATCGCCTCTTTGCGCATCGGCGTCGCCAGCTTATTTCTCGCACCTATCGCGCTCACCCATTATCGCCGCGAGATCGTTGTTTTATCACGATCTCAGTTGCTTCTTGCTCTTTTGTCGGGGTTGTTCCTGGCCGCCCACTTTGCGACCTGGATCAGTTCCCTTGAATATACTTCGGTTGCAAGCTCGGTCGTTTTTGTAAGTACTGGTCCGCTCTGGGTAGCCCTGGTCTCTCCCATCATCTTAAAGGAACGGGTCTCGCGCGATGCGTTTTATGGACTGGGAATTGCCCTGCTGGGCGGGGTGGTTGTGGGCGCGGCCGATAGCTGCCGGGGTGCGGCAGGCTCGGAATGCGCCGGGTTTGCTGCTGGCCTGAAAGGCAGCGCATTGTGGGGGAATTTTCTTGCCCTTCTAGGCGCCTGGGCTGTAGCTGGATATCTTGTAATTGGCCGTAAGCTTCGTTCTGACATGTCGCTGGTTCCATACATATTCCTGGTATATGGGATGG
>CAYMQX010000201.1:639-6104 GCA_964392495.1 uncultured Anaerolineaceae bacterium | reverse complement strand
GGTGGCTTTATCCTCAGACCAGGCGGAGACCTCGGCGGGGTTGATGCGGCGGATGAAGTGCTCACGCGCCCAGCGGATGAGAGGCTCGAAGCGCCGGTCGTCCTGCGAGCGGTCCAGCAGCGCGCCGAGGGTCAAATCTCCGAGGTAGAGGGCGGTGGTATGCTCAAGGAGGGTCTGGGGTGTGACGGGGAGGAAGGAAACGTTCTGCTGTTCGCAGGACCGGGCGACCATCTGCACGAAGTCGTAATCGTATTCCCAATACCATGGCAGGCAGAGGTCGTAATGGCTCATGGGTTCATTATAGAGGACAGGCGCGCAGTTGGTCAATGAAATGAGCCTCGGGGAGGCGCTTAGCTCGCTTCAGTGCGGGGGTTTGTCGTGTTGAGCGGAGACGAAACGCCGGGGTTGCGATTCACCTGCGCTCTCCTCCGCTCCGCTTCGGGGACGATGTCCGCTCCGTTCAGCGCGAGAAGGCCGGGGGGGATGGGTCTGCTGAATTATTACGATAAAATCGAGTTCCGGAGGTTATATGATATCGGAGAACTTATTGGAAGTGCGCACACACGAAGGGCCGGACTACATGCCCCTGATCGATCACCAGAGCTGGCGCGTGGCGCTGATGAACCATACCCCCGAGCTGGCGCCCGAACTGATCCAGCGGATGCAGAAGCACACGGAGACGGACGAGGTCTTTGTGCTGCTGGCAGGACGCTGCATCCTGTTCCTGGGCGGGAATGGGGAGCAAGCCGGGACGGTCCAGGCCGTGGACCTGCAGCCTTTCAAGCTGTATAACGTGAAGCGCGGCGCCTGGCACTCGCACACGTTCAGCCGGGAAGCGCGCGTGCTGATCGTGGAGAACCGCGACACGGTGGAGGCCAATTCGCCGTTCGCGCCGCTGGATGCAGATCAGCGCGCCGAGGTGGTGCGGCTGACCAGGGAGCTGTGGGGGTAGAGGCGTCGAGCTCCCGATGAAGCCCGAGGCCCGGGGGAGGCTCCGGGATGAGCCGCCTGTAGGCCGGGGGCTAGCCCCAGAGGAATCCCGCGGCGAAGCAGGCGGTCATCAGCAGAAGCAGGGCGGGAAGGAACCTGAAAACCGTTTCACGCGGCAGGAGCGGGCGCCCGGCCCGGAGGAAGAAGAGCAGCAGCCCGGCGCTTCCGATGAGGCCGCCGCCCAGCCCCACCAGCGCGAAGGCGGGACGTGCCCCGCCGCTGAAGGCGGCATACAGCGGCAGCAGGAAGATGAACAGTCCGGCCAGGCCGTGCACCGCCGCGAGGACGACTGTCCGGGCGAGGGGGGGAACCTTGAGATAGCGGGTCAGGCTCACGGCAATCAAGCCGGCGAGGGCGAAGATGGCAAAGGGAAGCCTCCAGGCGGGCAGGTGGTCCCAGACCAGGCCAAGCCCCAGGCTGAGGGGGATGACCGTGGCAACGATCACCACCACGGCGGAATCCAGCGCCTCAAAACCCAGGATGATGAGCATAAGGGCGGCCACCAGCAGGACGCCGAAGGCCACCGTATAAGCCCAGATGGCCTGGCGCGAGAGGTTGTCAATGCCCACCACGATCTGCCAGGCGGAGAGCAGCACCGCGGCCAGCAGGAAGAGGCGGTCGGAAATGCTCATCTTCATGTCAGACCCCCCGCAGGGCAAGGATGATCATGGCGGCGAGCATATAGATGGAAGCGTACTTGAAGAGACCGAAGTTAAGGCGTTCCGAGCCGGGGCGGAAGGTGGCAAAGGCCAGCAGGAGCAGCCCGGCGGTCAATACAGCCATCAGCCGCAGCCAGCCCGCGCTGATCCCGACCAGGATGCCCGCCCAAACGATGGCTGCCGCCGCCAGAACAGAAGAAAGTGCGATCATCAGCCTGGTGAAACCCTCGCCGTACGCGGCGGGGAAGGTGGGCACGCCTGCCTCGGCATAATCGCGTTCGAACTTGAGCGAGAAGGTGAGGGTATGGGTGGGGATCCAAAACAGGATGGAGAACGCCAGCAGGATGCCGGTCAGTTCGATGCGGCCCAGGGCCAGGGCATGACCGGCGAGGATGGGCATGGCGCCCGAGATGCCACCCCACAGGATGCTCCAAGGGGTGCGGCGCTTGAGCCACAGGGTATAGACGATCACATCGAAGAACCACCCGGCAAAGACCACGATTCCATAGAGGGGCTGCATGAGCAGGGCGCCGCCCACGCCCAGCAGAGAGACGACCATGCCCACTCCGAAGACCTCCGTGCGGCCCAACTGCCCTGAAGCGAGCGGGCGCTTATGGGTGCGCTTCATCTTCGCGTCGATATCCTGGTCATACCACATGTTGAGGATGGTCGAGCCGCTGATGGCGAGGAAGAGCGTGAGCGCCAGCGCGGCGAGGGTGAGTGTGGTGAAACGCGTGCCCGTGCTGAGGAACCCGGCAATGCCGGTGGCGAGCAGCAGTCCGGTCTGTGTGGATTTGATCAGCGGCCAGTAAAGGCGCAGTCTTCCGACGATAAAGGACATGAACAACTCCTGTAAATGAGGTCAGGCGGCGGGGTCATACAGCCCGAGGTCGCGGCGCATCAGGTCCCCGGGGGTCTCGCGGCGCTGGATCAGGCGGCAGGAACCGGCCTCCAGCCAGAGGACGGCGGGGCGCGGCCTCCCATTGTAATTGCTGGACATGCTCAGGTGGTAGGCCCCGCTCATGGGCACGGCCAGCAACTCGCCGGGCTCCATCGCAGGCAGGGGCAGGGATTCGATGAGCACATCTCCCGATTCGCACAGCGGACCGGCCACATGCGTGCGGACGGAGAGGTCCCGCTGTGTGCCTGCCACGGGGAGGGCCGTATAGCGCGAGCCGTACATGGCATGACGTGGATTGTCCGTCATGCCGCCGTCCACCAGCAGCCAGGTGAGGCCGCCTTCCCGCTTCACCGCGCCGACCCGGTAGAGGGCCACACCGGCGCGTGCGATCAGGCTGCGGCCCGGCTCGAGGTGCAGGGATGGCATCGGCAGGCTGTGCTTGCAGCAGCCCTGTGAGACCGCCTCCAGGATGAGATGGACGTACTCCTCCAGGTCGGGTTGGGGGAGCTCGTCCTCATGATAGGCCATGCCCCAACCGCCGCCGGGGCTGAAGTGCCAGTCTCCGGAGAAGCCCGCCTGGTGGGCAAGCTCCAGGCCCAAGTCGATGGCCTGCGCGAGCGGAAGGGGATCGCGAAAGTTGCTGCCCAGGTGGAAGTGCAGCCCCTTGAGAGGAAGAGCATCCCGGCGGCAGAGGGCGGCGGCTTCCAGGAAGTCCGCCGGGGTCATGCCGAACTTGCTGCCTGGCTGGCCGGTCTGCGTGTGGGAATGATGAGTTTGCACGATGGCGCCGGGGAGCAGCCTGAGCCACAGATCGGGGAGCGGCTGGCGGAGGTCTCGGAGCCTCTGCAGCTCATGGAGGTTATCCACCACGAGGGTGCCGGCGGCCTCGAGTGCGGCCTGCAGGTCTGCATCGGATTTGTTGACCCCGTGGACGAGGATACGCTCGCGCGGCAGATTGCCGGACTGCGCCGTGCGGATCTCGGTCTGGCCGGTGCAATCCAGCCAGAGGCCGCGCGCCGCAGCCCATTCGGCGATGGCCCGGCATAGGTAGGCCTTGCCCGCGTAGGTGATCGCGGCCGAGGGGCCCTCGTAGAACTCCAGTGCGGAGGCGTAGCGCCTGGCGGCGGCGTCCAGCGTCGCCCGGTCATAGAGATAGAGCGGCGTGCCGAATTGCTGTGCGAGGGAGGCCAACTCCTGCCCGGCAATGGTCAGTGCGTCGTCTTTCAAGTGGGTTGAATCGGGGAAGAGTGCCAGTCGCTCCGCAACCTGGATCGGGGTGGAGGATTCGGTCTGCATGATGCTCGCTGGAAGGGGGGATAATGCAGGCCGGCCCCTCTCCGGCCCGGGGGTTACTCAGAAAAGAAGAGGTTCCACCAGACCTGCCAGTTCGCCGGGGTTGTGGGTGTGGGCGCCGGCGCTTCGGTGACGATCGGCGGGCTGCCTGGCTGGCCGACCGGAACCACGGCCTGGTCGCCATCCTGGATGTAATGGCCCTCCGTCCGGGCCCAGTCATTGACCGCCTCGGTGGAACCGGCGAATGCCACCTGGGTCTCCAGTGCCGAGCGGGTCTGTACGGCCTGGGTGGCCTGTGCCTGGCGGATGGCGGCCTGTTTATTGAGGGAGTTGAGCGATTCCAGCCGGTGGTTGAAGTCCGCCACCATCAGCACGAGGACGATGACGGCAACAGCGATCAGCACACGGCGGAGGTGGACGGGCAGGCTCGGCATGACTGTATCTTACTCTCGTTTGGAGTGGTTGACAAGCAGGAGGGGGGCTGCCGTATAACTTCTTAGTAGAAGCCCTCGGAACAGATATCGGGGCGCGCCCGGAACGAAATAAGATGGTCCTGACCGAGGCTGAGATGGCCATAGTGGGGCAGGCGCGTGGAACTGAGGGTGGTGAAGCTGCGAAAGCTGGCGGGAGAGCCATCGGCGTAGGTATAGCCGCCGCCCCCGACGGCGCGTACCTGCCAGTAGTAAGTCTGCGCGCAGGCCAGGCCGCCGACGTACACACTGGCAGCGGGACCGGTGGGGAGCCAGCCGCGGCAGTCGCCATCGTCGCTTGTATCAATACAGAGCTCGTATCCCTGGGCATCAGGGGCGGCGCTCCAACTCAGCGTGACCAGCAGAGGCTGGCTGCCGGAGCCATCGCGCGGGGAAAGCCGGGTGAACGGGCCGGGGAGCGGGCCGAGCGAGAACTCCCACCACTTGCCGTCGTTCTCGGCAGGGTCCGGGTCGTTATCCAGGCCGCGGCTGACGATGTAGATACTCTTTTGTGAGGGGTCGAAGCTGGAAGGCGCGTAGGTCACGTCCGAGCGGATGTTGTTATGCCGCCCCATGGCGGAGAGGTCATAAGCCCGCAGCAGTTGACCGGCAGGTGTCACTTCGCCCATGTACTCTTCGTTGGCCTGCGTGCTGAGGATAAACAGCGTGCCGCGGTCAGGGTTGTAGGCGATGCCCTCCAGATCATGGAAGCCCAGGGGAGCGGTGCTCCAATGGGTGATGGGGCCGTCATCCCCGCCGCCCAGCACGCCATCCCGCCCCAGGTCAAAACGATAGACGGCGGCATCGGTGCCCCCGGCGATGAAGAGCTGGTTGTCGCCGTAGGCCACATCCTCCGTATCGGTATGGAAGCCCACGGAAGTCACCACGTCGTCGGAGGTACAGAAGGTGTTGTCCGGGCCGAGGCTGAGCTCGAAGACCTTGTCCCGGAAATCGTCCGAGATATACAGGCGGTTGTTGGATGGGTTGATCGCCAGACCTGTGGGCTCGTTCGACCAGCCCGAGCGGTCGAGGTTCGTTGTGCTGCAGGTGGAGACCAGCGAGCCATCGAGGCGGGCGTCGAAGATATTCACACCCGTGAAGTATGCGGGCATCTCGTCCACTTCGCTATCTACCACGAGCATTCGCCCGGTG
>CAYMQX010000201.1:0-629 GCA_964392495.1 uncultured Anaerolineaceae bacterium | reverse complement strand
GGTCCGGCGAGGAGGGGTTCCAGGCGAGATTGGAGGTGCCGACGGTCTTGAGCAGCGTGACAGGCAGCAGGGGAATATCGGGGGGCAGGTGGGAGGATGGAGGCAAGGCGGGATCGGCGCGGCGCGCGAAGGCGGAGGTCCCGGTGCCGGGCATGCTGAGGACGGCCAATAAGAGGGCGGCGGAAAGCAGCCTCCAGCCTGCACGGCGCCTGGCGGGTCTGCGAAAAAAAGGTTCCATGCTCAATATAAATTGACCCTTCCACGGAAACGAACGGCGGGCAGATCTATTACGGCGGGGGGAAAGACCGCAGGGATTGTACTGAACCCGGGGGCTTCTGTCCACCGGGATATATGTACCGGGGGAGGCCGGGAATGCGGCAGGGAGGGTGAAGCCCGGTGTGGTACAATTCCTGCCCGGGCGTAGTACCCTTCGCCCGCATTTCATCAAGCTGAAAGGGCTTAAAGAATGAAAGTGCTGCTCATTAAAGACGTGTATAAACTGGGCCGGGCCGGCGAGGTCAAGAAGGTCGCCGATGGCTACGGACGCAACTTCCTGCTGCCGCAGGGGCTGGCCGTGCTGGCCACCGCCGGGGCCATGAAGCAGGTCGAGAAGATCAAGGCCCAGGCCG
>CAYMQX010000200.1:0-6105 GCA_964392495.1 uncultured Anaerolineaceae bacterium | reverse complement strand
AGCCCCGCGACCGCCGCCCGACCAGTCCGATCCGGCTCCCGGCCCCAGCGATCCACCGCCCACCAAAAGCCCAGGATGAGCATCACCATGAGCGGATCAGGTTGGAAGCTGCGGCTGGCGGTCACGGCATAGGGCAGGAGGAGATAGACACCCAAAGCAAGCAGGGCGCCCGGCCCCCCGCTGAGGTTCAGCGCCAGCCTGTAAAGAAAATAACCGCCTGTCAGCCAGAACAGAATGGAGAAGATGCGGCCCACCCAGAGCTGCTCACCCGTAAAGCGATAGGTAAACGCGGCCAGCCTTTCCACGATCTCAGGCTCGATCTCGGCCTTTGAACGCCATTGCTGGACGGCAAACTGACGCTGCCATTCGGGTACATCTCCGCGCCCCTGGTAGTACATGCCGCGCGCCTTCAGCGCCGAGACCAACTGCCTTGTGGGATGGAAATCCAGAGGCAGGTCGGTAAGGTCAAAGAGGCGAATCAGAAGGCCCAACGCAAAAAGAAAGAGAACGGTCAGGGAATAAAAGGAACGGTGCTTCATTGCGAAGCGAATTTTAACGTGAAACAGAAGCGGGAGGGGGATCCGGGCCGGGTTCGTTATCGGATACCCATCTGCTCCACACTGCGACAGGAAGCGGCAGAACAGGAAGCCAGCTGTTTCAACCAGGCGGAATACTTCTCCAACAGCCCCGGGGAGGCCGAGGGACCCAGATTTTCAAGCTGATAGGGGTCATTCTCAAGGTCATAGAACTCTATCTGACCATCCGGATACTCGGAGTAGAGATATTTGTCTGTCCGGAGGGCAAGAAAATGGACTTTAGGGGCCGTCTGCATGATCTCGTCAGGGTCAGGGGGTTCAAGCAATTGGTCCTGGAGTCCAAGCCCAACCGGCTGAATACTGGAGGATGCAGTTTCATTTTCTGAACCAAAGTATTCGATCAACAGACCTCTGCGCCAATGCGTCTGGTCGGGTAGATTCGGGAGCCACAACGGGACAAGGGAGCGACCATCTACAAAATCCGGTGGCACCACACCGGCCAGGTCTGCAAGGGTGGGGGCAAGGTCAATAATCCCGGCCAGATAACCTTGGAGCGTTTCTCCCGCAGGAATGCCGGGCCCTCGAATGATGAACGGAACGGAAATATCCTCCTCATACGGCGTCCCTTTGCCGGAATTTAAACGGTGCTGACCCATATGAAAGCCATTATCCGAGGTGAAAATAATATAGGTGTTCTGCAACTGCTCCAGCCCCTCAAGGGTCTCCACCAGCCTGGCAATCATTTCATCCACAGCCTGCATGGAGCGGACGCGCTGCCGGTACAGCTCATCCAAATTCTGGATGGCAGCAGGATCGAGGGGAGGGTTGCCCTTTATATCTGTAACCTTGTCACCAACGTCGGCCTCATCGAAGGCCGGAAGCCGGGGTATTTGCAAGTCGGCGAACAGGTCCGAGTGGCGGGGAGCAGGGATGGCCGGTTCATGAGGCGCATAAGTGGATAGATAGATAAAAAAGGGAGACTGAGCAGAGGTCGAACGGTCCAGAAAATCCACAACTTTTTGAGACAGCACATCCGTCATGTATTCATTCTCCCCCAACCCATATCCGATAATCCTGCCGTTTTCATTCAGATAATAATTAAACTCCTTGTAAGGGGTGCCGCGCGCGGGGCTATACCATTCGGTCCACCCGGGTGGAATATAAGTGCGGTTATCTGAAAAGGGGTATCCGTTAAGGTATTTCCCGAACAGTGCCGTACGATATCCGGCTGCCTGAAGCCACACGGCCACGGTGGAAGCCTCATTTGCAAGCGAATGGAACTTGCCGAATCCACCCACGGGCGCTGCGTTGGTAAACACCTGGTGATTGTGGGCATACTGCCCACGCAAGATGGAAGATCGGGCGGGACAACAGACCGGAGTGGTGCTGAAATAATCCTCAATAGTCAGCCCCTGGGATTTTAACACCCGTTGAAGGTTCGGCATGTAATCCAGCGTGCCGAGGTTTGAATCCAGATCGTCCGTCAAGATCAGCAGGATGTTCGGGCGGTCTGCACGAGGAAGGACCGTGACTGGGGCATTGGTGGCCGGGAGGGCAGAAGAAGCAGGCGAGCAGGCCTCCAGGATAAGCAAAAGGGACAAAGATAGGCAGATTCGCAGAGCGCGGTTCATTGGAGATCTCCTTTGGTGTGGTTCTGAAGGCCGCGCATCCTGCGTTCCAATACCAGTCGCCTGAGAGTACCAAGCCCGGCAATCTCGAGCATAGCAGAGATGGGGATATTCAGCCGGGTCAGTGCGGTCGGTGGATGGATCATCAATGCGCGCATCCAGTCTGTGATCGCATCCCCCGGGCGGCCCCCATCCAACTGGTAGCGTGCCGACAAACGATGGGCTGAAGCGCGTGCCCGGCGCAAAACTGGCGCAAGTACGGGAGCAAGCTCAGGCTGGGATTGCACCCAGTCTAAAAGGCGGAAGGCTTCCGTACCGAACTCCAGCGCCAGGCGGCGGTTCTTGGCGGCGGGGTGATAGCGCGCGGCCGCCCAGGTTTGGTCCGCATGCAGGATGGGTCCCTGGCGGGCGATCTTGATCCAAAGCTGGTGGTCGAGCAGTAGATGAAAATCGGGGTCGAGACCTCCCGCGGCTTCGAAGGCTGCGCGGCGCATGAAGACCGCCGGCTGCCCAATGATCTGGAAGCAGAGCAGATCCTGAATATCAAGCTGGCGGTAGTGCAGATGGTTGGTCACCTGGTCCTGCCCATCCACGGCCAGCATATCCGCGTAGATCAGGCATACATCGGGGTTCTGCTCAAAGAGCCGCACTGCGGCCTGGACGGCTCCGGGCAGATAATAATCGTCCGAGTTAAGCCAGGCCAAGATTCCGCCGTGGGAGCGCGCAAGCCCCTTGTTGATCGCCTCGCCCTGGCCCTGATCCCTCTCCGATGACCAGAACGCCAGCCGGTCTGCGTATCTCCCGATGATCTCGCGGCTGCCGTCCGTGGAACCGCCGTCGATCAGGATGTATTCAATGTTGGGAAAGTCCTGTTCCAGGACGGAGCGCATGGCCTGTTCCAGAAAAACAGCCTGATTGAAGGAGGGGGTGACGATGGAAACGAGGGTCATTAACTCACGCCGAACAGGGAGTTGTAGTCCGCTTTGGGGAAGATGGTGAGCCTGCCGCCCACGGTCGCGTCCAGCACCTCCCGCCCGGCGCGGCGGTAGGCCTCGCGTGCGAAGGTGTACCCGATCTCGGAGGTATCCAGGTCGGGGAGCTGCCAGCGGAAGCCTTTGCCAAAATAAGCTGGAGAGAAATGATTCGGATCGTCTCCCTGCGAGGTGACGGTGCTGTTGGGCCTGCCTGTAGAAGCATAACTGTGGTCCACGCCGATCAGGATGACCTGCTGAAAGCCCATATGGAAGGCCAGCTGCAGAGCAACGTTGGTCACCGTGGCGCTCTCCCAGACGCGTCCACGCACATCCTTCGAAAAGTTCGGAGACTCGTAGGTGGTGTAAAGGAAGGTCGGCGTCCTGCCGATGGGCAGGTCGCGCGGGAAGAAACGCCGCGAGCGCCAGGAGAGGAATTTGGGAACAGGCAGGGCAGCCAGGTCCGCGGCGGTCTGCTCGATGACCAGGTCATTCACCGCGCACAGGTATGTGGTGGAAAATCCAAGTTCCGGGAAGAGCAGGTAGATGCGGTTCATCCCGAAGGTGAATTCATTGCGCAGCCGCGATAGGTCTGTGTTTTTCAGGCTGGGACCGTTGCCAATGATAAAGGCGCGTTCGCCTCGATGGAGATCCTTGAGAGCGGCCAGGCGGCGCAGGCTCTCCCGCCGCCAGGGATGGAGATAGACACCCGGAATCCCTGGCAGACGGCGCAGAGCCTGGTAGCTTTCGCGCATCAGGTTCCAGGCAGGTGCAGGGATTGCAGATTTAAGGGTTTGTTTCATGGAAAGCCGGGGTTATTCTGTGCTCAAACGGGCGGTCGCGCCGCCATCCACGACAAGCGCCTGCCCGGTCATGAAGGAGGATTGCGAACCATCTGCCAGGAAATAAATGGCATGGGCGATCTCGGCAGGTTGGCCGACGCGCCCATTGACTGTCCGGCGCGCCAGGTTATCGAGGCGCTCCTGCATATCGCCGTGGCCTGCATGGCCGCGGCCCAGTCCGGCCCGCAGCATGGGCGTATCCACTGCGCCGGGCAGGATGGCATTCACGCGGATGTTATCGGGGGCGAACTCGATGGCCAGGGCACGCGTCAACGCCAGCAGCCCGCCCTTGGAGGCAGCGTAGGCGGCAATGTTGGCCGATGTCTGGATGGCATGTACCGAGGAGACGTTCACAATGGCTCCGCTTCCGGCAGCCTTCAATAACGGGTGCGCCAGCTTGACGAAGAGGAACACCGAGCGCAGGTTGGAGGCCATCACCGCGTCCCACTCCTCCACACTGGTCTCCACCAGCGGTTTTGCCACCTGGACAGCGGCATTGTTCACCAGCGCATCCAGGCGCGGGCTGAAACCGCGCGCCTGCTCAAAGATCTTCTCTGCTGATTCGGGGTGCGAAATATCAGCCTGGATGAAGAGCCCACCCTGGATCGGCGCAAGAGGCAGGCGGTCCACGCCAATGACCTTCCATCCCCTGGCCGCGAATTCGGTCACACAAGCCCTGCCAATGCCCCCACCCGCGCCGGTGATCAAAACGGTCTTTTCGGATGTATCCATCGATGCCTCCCTGCGCTCAACGGCCTTTGTATTCCATCCCCAGCCCTTCGACCAGGTTCTTGATGGTATTCCAGTGCACGCGCTCCCAGGCACCCGGGCTGGAATTGGAATTATGCGGAGCAAGCAGTACGTTGTCCATTTGCAGCAGGGGACTGTCAAGAGGCAGCGGTTCCTGCTCGAACACATCCAGGGCCGCTCCGCCCAACCGGCCCGCCTGCAAAGCCGCGATCAGGGCCTGCTCCTCCACAATGGGACCGCGCGCCGTGTTGATCAGCACCGCGGTTGGCTTCACGCTCCCAAAAGCGGCGGCGTTCATCAAGTGGAAGCTTGTCGGGTTCAGGTCGCAATTGACCGAGATGAAATCCGAGGCGGCCAGCAGCGATTCGAGGTCCATCATCCGGATGCCCGTCTCCCCGATAAAAACCTGATCAATCTCCATGATATCGCAGCCGAGTACCTGCATCCCAAAGGAGCGCGCCCGGCGCGTGACCATCTTTCCGATATTGCCGACCCCCACCACCCCCAGGACCATCTCGCTCAAGGAGGTGCCGGGGATCTTTTCCCACTCGCCGCGTTTCATGGCGGCATCCATCCAGGGCAGTCGGCGGGCAAAGGTCAGCAGGTAGCCCATCACCGAATCCGCGACCGGGATGGTGAATGCATTCAGGGTGCGGTAGAGGCCGATATTCAGCGCGGAACAGGCCGCAGCATCGATCGAATCGATCCCGGTGCCCCATTTGGAGATGGCCTTCAAACGCGGCGAACAGGCCTCCAGCACGCGCCGGGTATAACGGTCATCCCCGCAGATGGCGCCGTCGAACCGCCCGGCATACTGAAGCAGATCAGCCTCCTCCATGCGCTCGCGCACCTCAGGCACGATCAATTCCAGTCCGTATTGAGCAAATACCGGCCCAAAACGCTCCAGGAACGGGATCATGTAAGGGGCGGTCAGAAGGATGGTCGGCATTTACGGCTCACAGGGATAAGCGACTTCAGAAAAGTCATACAGGTTGGGAACAGGGGAATAATAGCTGCGGTCCTCCAGGAGGGGATAATTCCCGCCAAAGTATTCATCGAACACCAATCGGAATGAATTGACGGGCGATATGCCGGGATAAAGTTTATCACTTCGGCCCGGCAAATAGTAGGCATTCAGGATGCGGAAAAGCTTGTCCTTCGGCTGCAGCCAGGGGCCGTGGTCCCCCTGCAGGATGATGATCGGAGGGCTGGAAGAGTTCTGCAGGATCGTATCGATCCCGGCCTCCATCTGCATGTTGAGATAGGCAAGCTGGTTCAGGTATCCCTTGACGTACAGATTGGAAGGGTAGCGGCGCTGTGCATTCCAGAAATCTGCGGGGTTCGTCGGGGTGCCGTCGGGTCCAAAGACGAAGGGCGG
>CAYMQX010000199.1:0-6134 GCA_964392495.1 uncultured Anaerolineaceae bacterium | reverse complement strand
CGCAAAACCGCGAAAATGATCCATGCGGACAAGATCTACCATTCCCAGTGTCGCCTGGACTCGACTCAGCCACCACTTATACCCGCTCTCCTTATGGACGTCCCAGTTATAAAGAGGATTCCCCCATAATTGCCCTGTAGCGGAGAAAAGGTCTGGCGGGACTCCCGCGACCACAGTCGGGCGTCCATTTTCATCCAGGAAAAATAGATTGGGATGTGACCAGACGTCTGCCGAATCATGGGCGACGAATATGGGAATATCACCTACGATTTGAATGCCGCGTTCTGCAGCATGGGTATGAAGCGTCCACCACTGGCGAAAGAAGAGGAATTGAAAGAAGATATGGCGCGCGATCTGACCTGCATAGGTCCGCCGGGCCAGCGCTAATTCCGCCGGGTCTCTTCTTCTCAATGCCTGAGGCCAGGCATCCCACGCACCACCGCCATGAGCATCCTTCAAAGACATGAACAACGCATAATCGTCCAACCATTCGGAGTTTTCAGCCTGAAAGTTTGCCATGGCCTCGCGAATTGATATCTCGGAACCTGCCGAGAACCGCTCGAAGGCTCGCTCCAGTAGCTTCAACTTCCATGGAATCAATTCGCCGAAATCGACGCGGGATACATCAAACTCCGGATGGTTCTTAAGGTCGCCGGCCTCCAGGAATCCGTCTTTGATCAGTCCATCAAGGCTGATCAGATATGGGTTCCCGGCAAAAGCAGAAAAGCTCTGATAGGGTGAATCTCCATAACCTGTCGGTCCAAGCGGCAGGACTTGCCAGAGGTTCGAACCTGAATCAGCAAGAAAGTCGATGAAGCGATGGGCATAAGGGCCGAGATCCCCGATCCCATGAGAACCCGGCAGACTGGTTGGATGAAGAAGTATTCCAGAAACACGTTTGAATGTCATGATATTCCAGAGGAGGCCTGGGTGGTTTCCTGTACCAGAGACTGGTATAGCGCCAGGTATTCCCTCGCAGAATTCATCCAGGAGAAATCCATCGTCATTCCTGCCCGTTGGTATTGCCGCCATCGTTCGTGGTCCGAAAATGCACGCAGTGCCGCACGAATTGCTGCGGAAAAAGACTGGACCACCAGCTTATTGAAAACAAAACCAGTTTCCCTGGTAACCGTATCCCGCAGCCCCCCGACGCCGCTGACAATAGGTACACAGCCATAACGCATGGCGATCATCTGGGAAAGCCCGCATGGCTCATAACGAGAGGGCATCAGGAACATATCCGTACCAGCGTAGATCTGCCGTGCCAATTCAGCATCAAAGCGGGTCTCAACGCGAACATTTTCCATGTGTTCGGATTGAAAGGCGAGGGCGGTCTGTTCGAGTTCGGGATCGCCCGCGCCCAGGATCACCACTTGAAAGTTTTCCTTTAAAGATCGCAGAGTCTTGATTGCCAGATCCATGCCTTTTTGCTTGTCCATTCGGGAAACCATTCCAAAGAGCGGCACACCTGGGTCGAGCGGCAAGCCCAGTCTTTTCTGCACAGCCTCCTTATTCCGAGGGCGATCCTCCAACGTTAATACGGAAAATGGTAAGGCTATTGCCGGATCATCCGTTGGGTTGTAGGAAGCAGTGTCTATCCCATTTAATATGCCATGGATATTCTCCCGACGCGCCGCAAGAAATTCCTGAAGCCCGCATCCAAATTCTGGACCCAGGATTTCTTCAGCATAAGTTGGAGAGACCGGCACAATAGCATCAGCAGCCCACAGGCCAAGCGGAAGGGGTCGAACCCGCGCCCATTCGGGAAGATCGGTTTGGGCCATCGGAAGACCATAGGCAGCCAATATTTCAGCCACATCTGAACCCATGAAAGGCAGATTATGAAGTGTCAGTAATGACGCCACCCGCCGGGCACCCTCCTGCCAGCGCTTGGTCAGATTGCTATACAGTGCTGCTGCCGTATGCCAATCATTGGCATGCAGCAAATTTACGCTCCAGCCCAGTTGACGGGGTAGTTCAACCGCGGCCAGAGAAAAGAAGATATATTTTTCAGCATCCTGCTCAGCCTTCAGGGAATATACTGAACCGCTGCTGCGGATGGGCTCTCCTGAAATAAAATAAACTGGAATGCCGCCCACCTCCCCCTCGAAGACTTCGACCTGGACTTCCGCACCCCCACGCGGAAGGGGATAGACAGCCAATGGACGAAGCCCCTCCGCGCGCACCGCGTTGTGATACGGAAGTACTATGCGCAAATCCAGTCTGGATTCACCAAGCACTTCCGTAGAGAGACTTCTCAATGCACGTGGCAATGCTCCAGCAACATCTCCAAGCCCGCCTACCTTAACAAAAGGGTCGGCCTCGGCAGCCAGAAATAGAACATTCAATGTTTGCGGCATGCGGATATTTTACAACAAAATAAAACCAGAAACCGTTTCGTCCTCGCATGGGCGCAAGCGTGCAGATCCTGTGTCATGCACTTCAGTATGGTCAGGGCAGTAATGTCTGTAAAATATAGAGGCGGATGGAAGGGGTCGGTTAATGTTCCTCCAGCCTGATCCAACCAGATCGTACTGCCGACAACACCGCCTGGGCACGGTTGGGCTGCTTCATCTTTTCCAGAATGCTCTTGGCATGGCTCCTCACGGTCTCTTCGCTCACACACAACTGCACCGCGATCTGTTTGTAGGTATTCGGGGTCGCCATCCACTCCAGCACTTCCAATTCGCGAGGGGTCAAAATGATTGCTGGCAGTTGATGTGGATTTATGCGTGCCAGAACTTTCCTCATCACGTCCGGGTGAAGATAGGCCTCACCGCGCACCACAGCGTGGATTGCACGGATCAACTCACCGGGCTCGATGTTTTTTAGAACATAACCTTCAATGCCTGCCGCGACAAGTTCAGCCACACGGTCGTCCACTTCCGTGCCAGTCAGCATTATGATCTTGATTGAAGGATCGGTCTTACGAAGAGCCAGAGCCATCTGCTGACCATTCATTTCCGGCATGACAAGGTCGGCAAGAACGATCTCGGGATGAAGGCGGAGGGCAGCTTCCAAGCCATCGCGCCCGTTCTCCGCTTCTCCCACGACCTCGATATCCGGTTCCAGGCGCAGGACCAAGACCAACCCCTTGCGGACCACCGCATGATCGTCAACAATCAAAACCCGAACAGGGTCAGGCATTGCGGATCTGCCCTTTTAGTGGAAGCTCGATCATAATGCGAGTCCCTTCACCGGGCCGGCTATCAATCTCGCAGCTTCCGCCCAGCACAAGGGCACGCTCGCGTATTCCCTGCAAACCGAAATGTTCCCGGTTCAGGCTGCGTGCCAGGGCGATCTCAGGGTTGAACCCGCGCCCTTCGTCCGTAATGCTTAGATCAACCCGATGTTCAGTGATATTCAGATTCAGCCGGGCCGATTGTTCGCCCGAATGCCGCGCAGAATTGGCAAGCGCCTCCTGGGCCATGCGGTAGATCGTCCTCCGTAAACCGGGCGGAAGAGAATTGAAATCCCCACTGTTATTGAAAATTATAGTGAACGCCTTCGGGCGACAACAGCTTTCAATATAATTCTTCAGGTCAGTCATGAACAAATCCAAAGTCAAAGACGAGGGCCACAAATCGAAGATCGAACGACGAACCTCGTCATGTGCACTATTGGCCAGGGTCCGCAACTCGATCAGCTCGCTTCTTACATCGTCCACCTTTTCGGGAAGCATCGTGATGCAGGCATCCAGGCTGAAGACAATCCCGAAAAGCGACTGTGCGACTGTGTCATGAATATCACGTGCGATGCGGTTTCGTTCGGTTTCTACTGCCAAGCGGCGGGCCCGATCGATACAAAGAATGGTTGTGCCCAGCGCCAAGGCAGCCTGATTCGCCACGGTCAGCAGGGTGCTCTCGCGTTCCCGGGTGAGGTCATTCTCCTCCACCATCAAGAGACCGACCGCATGTTCGCGAAGGTACAGCGGCAGGACCATCCAATTGCTTTGATCGAGCCAGCCGCCAAGCTCGGCATCACATACAAGCGGTTCGCCTCCGGAGGTGATACTCCTGCGATCCAGGAGAGCCCTAAAAGCGGCTCCATTTTCAGCCTGGAGCGGCAGGGGCTTGATGGTTGGGAAGGATGACTCGCGAGGATAGAGAACCCATCCCCCAACCTCTTCATGTGCCGGATCCACAAGCGCCACTACGGCTTTGGAAAAGCCCAAGTCTGTTGTAACCGCACCTAGAACGCGCTCCTGGACGGATAGTAGATCAGGAGCGGACTGCAGCAGGATTGTCAGGTCGTGAATAATCTCCAACTGGCGATGTGCGACCACCAGGTTATCGTGTTTTTCGGCCAACTCGTCTCGGGCTGCTGCCAGCTCTTCACGTGCCTGGCTTATATCTCGCACCAGGGTAGATGAATATGCGAACAGGATCGGCATTAGCCAGATCCCTGCCAGTTGGGAAATCAAGTTAACAAGATCCAGCCGAGGATTCAGGAGAATGCCCACGAAATAGAGCGGCGTGAACAGCGCGGACATGTAAAGGGCGCCATGCATCTGGAAGAAAAACGCTCCTGCCAATAAGGAACTAAGCGTATAAAGGTAGTAAGGACTGTGTTCACCTCCGCTGACAGCAAGAATAACAGCTCCAAATAGCAGATCGACGACAAGGAGCAAGGGGTGGTCAATGACCAATTGATTCAGTTTGCGATTGAACAGGGAGATAAAAAGGTTTGCCAGCAGGGCTGCGCCCAGGATCAAAACCGGGGGCAAGATGTATCTCGACGCATCTGCAACCCCCAGCGTCAGGAGTCCCGGGAGCACTGCCGCCCACCGATAGGCAATCAGGAATATGAAACTGCGACCGGGATGAAAGAAAGCCGCCAGTCTTTTTATCATAGAGCCTTTCAATGATTATATCCGAATCGTTCCTGAGGCACAGGCCAAATATCCCCCTCAGGGGGGAGGAGAATTCCCGCAGGCGCGGTATGGAAAATTCGGCAAGGCATCAGTATTATTAATCTGATGACAGGAGGTGGCGTGTGATGGATGTGATCAAAGAAGACCAAATCTTGGATTGTTCCGGCATGCTATGCCCCATGCCCGTCGTGAAAACATCCAAAGCGATCAAGTCCATGGAGATCGGCCAGATTCTGAAAATGATTGCGACCGACCCTGGCGCCCCCCCCGACATGGAAGCTTGGAGTCGGCAAACGGGAAACGAATTGCTTCGGACCATGCAGGAGGATGGAAAATACATCTTCTATATCCGACGTGATAAATAAGTCAAGTCAATCAGCTGGAGGAAACCATGTCCAAGTCCGATTCCAATGCTCCGAAAAGGCTGGCGTTGATCGCCAGCAAAGGGACTCTCGACTGGGCCTATCCCCCATTCATCCTTGCGACCGCCGCCGGCGCGATGGGTTGGGAGGTAGGCGTTTTTTTTACCTTTTTTGGGCTGACCCTGCTCAAACCGAAGCTGACTACCTTGGTCTCGCCGCTTGGAAACCCTGCCATGCCTATGAAGATGCCTTTCGGCCCGGAGGGATTTCAAAACATCGATTGGCCTGTGCCGAACCTGTTGATGTCCAATGTTCCGGGCTTTGAGAGCCTGGCGACAAGTCTGATGAAACAAACGTTCAAGAACAAGGGTGTGGCCTCCATTGAAGAACTGCGCGACATGGCAGTGGAACTCAATGTTCGGTTGATTGGCTGCCAGATGACAATGGAAGTCTTCGGATTCAAGCAGGAAGATTTCATCAAGGAATGTGAGATCGGCGGGGCAGCCACTTTTCTTGAATATGCCGCCGGAGCAGATGTGCAGTTGTTCATATAAAGATAGGATGCATAATCCTTTTGGATTACCAAGAAAGCCCTGATGGGCTTTTGGCACGTCCAATGGAGGGCAGCGATGTGGAAGACAGATGACCCGGAGATTAAAAAGATTCTGTACGTCCAAACACACGGAGAAAAGGATGCTGAACGGACCGCCACGCCATTCTTTCTTGCAACCGCCGGAGCAGCCATGGATAACGAGGTCTGCATCTATTTCACTATGAACGGGCCGCAATGCCTGGCAAAGGGGAACGGCGACAAGATCATCATTCCGCGCAAGGGTGGGAATGGAAAGGAATTGAAGTATTTTATCGATCAGGCGCTGGAAATCGGGGTCCGCCTCTTT
>CAYMQX010000198.1:0-6218 GCA_964392495.1 uncultured Anaerolineaceae bacterium | reverse complement strand
CGTGGTACGGCGGCGACAAGTGGGACAAGCTCTTCCAGGAGTTCGCCGAGAAGGGGCCCGTGGCCTACCTGTGGTTCATCATGCTCATCTGCAACGTGGCCGTCCCCTGGCTGACGCTGTGGAATAAGAAATGGCGCAGTACCCCCTGGCTGCTGGGCCTGGTGGGGCTGCTCATCAACGTGGGCATGTGGCTGGAACGCTACATCATCATCCCGGTGGGGCTCAGCATCAACCGGATGCCCTTCACCTGGCGTTTGTACGTCCCGGCCATCGAGATCTACCTGACCATCGGGACCTTCGCCCTGTTCTTCCTGCTGTATCTGGTGGCCTCGCGGCTCATACCGCTCATCCCGGTCTGGGAGGTGCAGGAGGGGCAGGAGGGGCATATCCTCCGCAAGGTCGGCAAGGCCCACATCCCCACGGTCAGCGAGATCGAGTAAGGAGGCAGCAAATGGTTGAAGGTAGAAATTATCTGGCAGTATTCGACGACCTGGAACCCGCCTCCGAGGGCATCGAAAAGCTGCACGAGCTGGGCGTGCATGATGACGAGATCAACGTGATCTCGGGCATCCCGATCAAGGCCGCCATCCTGGGCCGCCCGCGGGCGGGGACCAACGTCTCGCGCATCGCACTGGCGGGGGCCATCGGCGGCGTCTTCGTGGGGCTGTTCCTGATCTACGGCACGCCCTATCTGTACCCCCTGCACGTGGGCGCGCAGCCCGTCTATCCGGTGCCGATGGGCTGGATCGTGACCTTTGAGATGACCATGCTCGGACTGATGCTCTTCGCCTTCCTGGGCATGTTCGTGGACAGCGGCTTCCCATCCTACACACCCAAGGAATACGTCCCGGAGATCAGCCACGGGAAGATCGCCGTGCTGTTCCACTGTCCCGAGGGCGAGGAGGAGAAATACGTGAAAGTCCTGAAAACCGCCGGCGCTGAATCGGTGGAACCCGCGGAGGCGCGGCACCTATGAGCACCAGCCTGAACGTGATCCTGAAGCGCTTCGCGGTGCTGGGCGCGGTGGTGCTGGCGGCCACCGGCCTCCTGCTGCTGTTCTCCTATGATGTGATCAAGATCGATTGGATGGTCTTCATGGAGCTGCAGCCCTCCTTCAAGCCGATGGAGGACCCGCTGCCGGTGCCCGAGCGCTCCATCCCCATCGAGGGGCCCATCTCCATCCCCAACCTGGGGGCGCCCGAGAACCCGGTGCCCGCCGACCCGGTCTCGGTGGGGCGCGGCGCCGAGCTGTTCCACATCAACTGCGTCATGTGCCACGGCCTCACCGGCGAGGGCAACGGCCCCATCGCGGCGGCCATCGTCAACAAGCCCGCCAACCTGACCAGCGACGTGACCCAGTCCAAGAGCGACGGGGCGCTGTTCCTGACCATCACCAACGGCGTGGCGGGGCGCATGCCGGCGCTCAATGAGAACTTCTTTGTGCGCGACCGCTGGGACCTGGTGAACTATATCCGCACGCTCAAAGCGGCGGCGCAGCCCACCGCCCAGCCGGCTGCCCAGCCCACACCGACACCCTAGGGGAGGAGCCTTCTGATGGATGATGATGTTCGCAAGTTGATCTACGGGGTGCTGATCCTGTTCATTCTGACCATCGTGGGATATGTCAGCTTCATTTATATTTCGGGCTGCGGCATGACCCTCTCCTGCCTGAAGGGCCAACCCCTCGTCACGGTCCGCACGCCCATTCCCAGCCTGGTCCCTGCCACCATGCCGGCCGCGGAGCGCAACCGGGGCGGAACCTTCAACAAGTGCCAGGTGGCCGCTGTGGACCTGATCGGCGCCTGGGTCACGGCCGGCGTCCCCGAGACCGACTACTTCCCCTTCACGGATGTCAAAGGACAGGACTGCCAGGCCACCTTCGAGAAGGATGTCCATCCGCTCTTCACCGAGTCCAACCTGTGGTATCCCGGCGCGCAGGCCTGCGCCTCCTGCCACCAGCCGGACCTGAAACTGGCGCTGATGAACATGGACCTCAGCAGCTACGCCGGCATCCTGGCCGGGGCCAACCGTCCCAACGGCGAGCCGAAGGGCACCGACATCCTGGGCGGCGGAGACTGGCAGCAGTCCATCCTGCACGGGATGCTCTTCGCCCCCAACGGCCAGACGCTGATCGGGCGCCCGGCCATGCCGCTGGGGCGTCCCGCCGACGTGCCGGAGAACGGGCCGCTGGTCTTCGCCGGAGCGCCCATCGCCCCGCCCGAAGGCACCGGCACACCCGCCGCACCCGACGGTGGAACGCCGACCGCCACGGCAGCGCCATGAACCATGCGTCCCGAAGATTTCTCTTCGGGACGTTTTGCAGACGGAGGGGACCTACAGCAAGCAAATAATATGTCGTTGCGAGGAGGGCATGGGAATGTCCGGCGCTTTGCCCGGACATTCCCGACGACGAAGCAACCCCACACGAAATATTGAGACGCCGGGGCTGAAGCCCCTGCTCAGTTCCCACGAAAGCCCTCCGGGCTCGCCTGCCTGCGGACCGACCCTAAAAAAATGTCGCTGCGAGGAGGGCGCTCTTCCCGACGAAGCAGCCCCACACGAAATACTGGGACGCCGGGGCTGAAGCCCCTGCTCAGTTCCCACGAAAGCCCTCCGGGCTCGCCTATCGCGCAGCGTCCCGAAGGGAGCGGAGCGCAGCGCAGGTGAAGCGCCCCCTCATCCTCCTGCATCCGCCTCCATCCTTAAGACCCCTTCTTCCTCTCCTCCCCCGTCTGCCAGCCCGTCTCCTCCACGGCGCGGAAAATATCCGTGGCCGAGATCAGACCGATGATCGCGCCGCTCTCATCCTGCACCGGCAGGTGGTGGATGTGATGCTCCTGCATCAGGCGCGAGCACTCGATCAGCGTCCAGTCCGGCATGGCCAGCACCAGCGGCCCCGACATGATCGAGCCCACGCTGGTCTCGGCGGGGTTGCGCTCCCCCGCCACGATCTTGTCGCGGATATCGGTGATGGTGACAATGCCGTAGCTGCGGTCCTCTCCCATCACGAGCACGCTGTGGATGCTGCGGCGGCGCATCAGGGTCATGGCGTAGGATACGCTTGTGTCGTGATCCACCACCACCACGGGGCTGCTCATCCATTCGCGAACCAGGTAAGGCATGGTCTCGTCTCCTCCGTTCGGTTGTAATTCATTATAGCCCGCCGGGGGACGCGATTCAATTGAGAGGTTTTTAAGCATCCGCGATCCTCCCCTCGCCCGAAGTGGTTATAATATCCCCAGCTTGTGAACTTCATCGCAAAGGGAGAAGCACATGACCGAGATACACATGGATGCCCTGCTTCCCGCGGAGATGGCCGCCCGCGCCGAGACCATCGGCGTGCGCAAGGCCGGGATGCCCTTCCTCCAGACCTTCACCCTGGCCCTCATGGCCGGGGCTTTCATTGCCCTGGGCGCCATCTTCTCCACCACCGTCGCGGCGGGAGCCGGGGCGGTCAACACCGCCGAGGGCGCGGCCGCCTTCACCGCCGCCCTGCCCTACGGCCTCACCCGCCTGCTCGCCGGGCTGGCCTTCAGCCTGGGACTCATCCTCGTGGTCGTGGGCGGCGCCGAGCTGTTCACCGGCAACAACCTGATCGTCATGGCCTGGGCCAACGGCAAGGTCTCCACCGGGCGGCTGCTCCGCAACTGGGGCATCGTCTATCTGGGCAACTTCATCGGCTCGGTCGCCACCGCCCTCATCATGGTCATGACGCGGCAGTACGAGTTCGGCAGGGGCGCCATCGGCGTGGCCGCGCTCAATACCGCCGTGACCAAGGTCAACTACGACTTCGTGCAGGCGCTGGCGCTGGGTGTCCTGTGCAATGGACTGGTGTGCCTGGCCGTGTGGATGTGCTACTCCGCCCGCAGCACCGGCGACAAGATCGCCGCCATCCTCTTCCCCATCTCGGCTTTCGTCGCGGCGGGCTTTGAGCACAGCATCGCCAACATGTACTTCATCCCCTATGCCCTCTTCATCAAGGATTTCGACCCCGGCTTCGTCGCGGACCTGGGGGCGCGCGTGACCAACCTGGGGAGCCTCACCTGGACGAGCTTCCTGCTCGCCAACCTGCTGCCCGTGACCATCGGCAACATCCTCGGCGGCGGGGTGCTGGTGGCCGCCATGTACTGGTCGGTCTACTTGCGCGGCAAGACAGATTAGCCGGAACCCCGCACCCGCCCCGACCCGTATCAGCCCTGCCCCGGCAGGGTAAGTCTCTGTCCGCCCCGAAGCCGCCTCTCCCCCTCCGGCCCCAAATGATTGTACAATCATCTCATGAAAGCCATGCTCCTCCCCGCCCTCGCAGACCTGCGCACCGAGCCCGCCCCCTTGCAGTTCAGGGAGGTCCCCGAGCCCGTCCCGGCGCAGGGAGAGGTCCTCATCCACCTGACGCGCTGCGCGGTCTGCCACACCGAGCTGGATGAGATCGAAGGCCGCACCGCGCCCCCGCGCCTGCCCGTGATCCTGGGCCACCAGGCCATAGGCATCGTGGAAGGCACCGGCCAGCGCGTCGGCGTCGCCTGGATCGCCTCCGCCTGCGGTCACTGCAAATATTGTCTATCCGGGCGCGAGAACCTGTGCGCGCAGTTCAAGGCCACCGGGCGCGACGTGGACGGCGGCTATGCGGAATATATGAAGCTGCGCGCCGACTTCGTCCACCCCATCCCCGCCGGGCTGAGCGATTCCGAGGCCGCCCCCCTGCTCTGCGCGGGCGCCATCGGCTACCGCTCCCTGAGGTTGAGCGGCCTCCAGGACGGCGGCGCCCTCGGGCTGATGGGCTTCGGCGGCTCGAACCACCTCGTCCTCAAGATGGTCCGCCACAAGTTCCCCGCCTCCACGGTCTTCGTCTTCAGCCGCAGCGCCTCCGAGCGCGAGTTCGCCCTCTCCCTGGGCGCCTCCTGGGCCGGCGCCATCGACGCCGCACCCCCGCAGCCATTGGACGCCGTCATTGACACCACCCCCGTCTGGGAGCCGGACCTGCAGGCGCTCAAACACCTCGCTCCCGGCGGACGGCTGGTCATCAACGCCATCCGCAAGCAGGACACAGACCGCGCAAAACTGGCCGAGATGGATTACCCCTCGCAGCTTTGGATGGAGAAGGAGATCAAGTCCGTTGCCAACGTGACCCGCCTCGACGTGAGCGAGTTCCTCCAGTTGGCCGCGGCGGCAGGCCTCCGCCCCGAGGTTCAGGAATTTGACCTGAAGGACGCCAACCGCGCCCTGCTCGAATTGAAGCAGGGACAGATCCGCGGCGCCAAGGTGCTTCACATCCGGGGCCCGGCATGAGCCTCGAACGCGACCCCGTGCAGAACGAACCCCGCGCCCTGCACAAGGCGGTGGACTTCCGCGGCAAGCGTGTGCTGGAGGTCGGCTGCGGTGAGGGCCGCATGACCTGGGCCTACGCCTCCGCCTGCACCAGTGTGACCGCCATCGACCCCGACGTGGACGCGCTGCGTGTCCTGCGCGTGGATACCCCTCATGCGCTCACCGGCAGGGTCCACCCCGCCGGGGCCCGCGCCGGCTTCCTGCCCTTCCCCCACGAAAAATTCGACCTCGCCGTGCTCGCCTGGTCGCTCTGATGCATGGAACACGCGGGCATGGTCGATGCCCTGGCTGAGATACGCCGCGTGCTCGTCCCCGGCGGGATTCTGCTGGACGTGCGCCCCCTGGCCGCCGCCTGGCCTGTAGAGGTGGCCTGCGCCGCCTCCTCACGGGAGGTGGGCCGCCTCATTGACCTGCCCGAGGCCCTCGCCGACGATGAGGCCTCGGAGGCCGCCATGGCGGAGGTCGAAGCGCGCGGCTGGTTCCGCCTCGAATCCCGCGAACACTTCTGGTATGACTATTACTGGGACCGCCCCTCCGAGATGAAGGAATTCATCGAGACCGAATGGGATGACTTCGAAAGGCTGGACGAGGCCGTGCTGCAGGCCGCGCAATCCGCCTGGGCCAGCGCCGACGCCGAGGCCCGCCTGCGCATCCGCATTCGCATCCACCTCGCCGGGTGGACAAAAGCATAGATGTCGCTGCGATCGCCCGGGTGGCGCATCCAGCGCCGCATCGGGCATACCGGCGACACGCGTCGCCGGTGTCTCAATAGCGCCGACGAAGCAGCCCCCAATTCCATCATGTCGCTGCGATCGCCCGAGTGGCGCATCCAGCGCCGCATCGGGCATACCGGCGACACGAGTCGCCGGTGTCCCAATAGCGCCGACGAAGCA
>CAYMQX010000197.1:0-6234 GCA_964392495.1 uncultured Anaerolineaceae bacterium | reverse complement strand
AGGGATTTGTTCAGGGTGGCTTCCAGGTGCGCCGAGGATACCATCACCTCCCTGGGGCGCGTCACCTTCAGCGCCCGCGAAATGCTCTCGATGGAATCCGCCGCGGTCTTCAGATCCTTCCCTAATGCCCGTTGATCGAGATCGTTGCCCATCCGGTCGCCGCTCGGCATCCCGGCGCGCAGTAGTTGGGTCAGCGGTCCCCCGTCGCCTGTTTCCACGAAACGGTTGACGGCGTTGGTCCAGTCCAGCAGGCTCACGAAGGGCGTCAGGTCGAAGACTGGCGTGCGGTTCCCGGCATCCTGGGCCTCGAAGGCGCCGTACAGGACATGCTGCACCTGCACCCTGCGGGCGGCCCGCAGATACGCGACTGCCAGGAAGGAAAGGAAAGGCAGCGAACGGAAGGAGTGCGTCACGTCGAAGACCACCGTCTCCTCATCCCCCACCACCTCGGTCAGGGCAGTGAAGATGGCCCATAGGTCCGCTTCGCTGCGTCCATCCGGGATCCTTACGCCGCGGCAGGGGACGCCTGCGGCTTGAAGGCGTTCCTGTAGCTGCGTCCAGTTGGGATGGCTTTCCGCTGCTGTTGTCACGCACACCAGGATTTCTTCCGGATTGAGCAGGCGCGCCACCGCCTCCGCAAAGAACTCGGTCTTGACTTCCTGCCCCTGCCATGCGTAAGAGGTGACCTTATAGTTCCCGGTTCCCAGGAAACTGATTACTTTCATCTGTGCTCCTTTACTTCCTCTCTGTCATCTCCACCAGCACCCAGCCGAGGGGCAGGGCGGGGATCTCATTCACCACCTCACCCTGGGCGTTGGTTGGATAGGCCATGGCGATCCGGCGGCTGACGGGGAAATCCTGCACGTTTTTCGGCATGTGCCCGCGCGCCACATCATAGCCGTTCTGGTTCCGGGGTTTCAGGATGGTGCGCATGAAACTCTCATCCTTCTTCAGGCGGCTGCCAAACGTTTTCTGTTCCCAGCCTCCGCCCCAGCCCAATTGCAGGAAGAATTGGTGAGGGGCGGTCGAAAAGTTGACCATGCTTTCGTAATGGTTGACAAGGTTCTTTCCATTAGGCAGCCCGCGCGCCCATGCCAGCTCGCGTTGGGCGGCTGCCTGCGCAAATTGACGCGCCAGTTCGGAAAAGCTTGTCAACGCCTCGCGGTTGGGAAGGTTCAATCCCCGCTGTCTGGCCCACTGCGAGAACAGGACCGTATCGAGCTTGACCCGGCTCTCGAGTACAGTATTGCGCCGGATGGCTTCCATTTCCACGGGAGAGCCGGGCTTTGGCCCCCGGTTCAACACGCGCACATTCACCAGCATCAAAGCCGCAGTCTCCAGCGGTTTGCTGTCGCTTACCTGCAAGGCACGCAGCAGGTCGTTGTTGGGATCACCTCCAAACAATGTGCGCTCAAAATCCCTGGCTGCAAATTTCGGGCTGCCCCCCAACCTGGAGAGCTCCGGCTGCAGCTTCTTCTGCTCCCAAAGGCCCCAGGCCAGGGCGGTGCGCAGCGCGCCTTTTAAAGTGGTACCGGGGAGGTAGGGACGGTCATACACGTCCTTGATCTGCTCGCGCAGGACAGCGCCCTCCGCATATGACTTGGGCGTCCCCTGGAGAACATAGCGAAATAACGGGCTGCCCTCCTTAAAATCGCCCGGCTCCAACAATTGCGCCGGTTTGATGCCAGCCAGTTTTTTTCGCAGACCCGGGTCTTCCACATTCTGAGCATCCAGCAGGGCGTTTTCGTTAATCCGCCAGGTGCGTTTCCCATGGATGGCATAATCATAGCCGTTGAGCATTTCGCGCCCGCTGCCGATGTGCAGGGGTGTGATCACGGTGATCTTCAGATCGTAAATATTATAGTCGGGCATCGATCACCTCCGTTTCCAATCCACTGCCAGCGCAAAACCCGGACGATAAACTGGGTGGCGGATGCGCTCACCGGCCCGGCTGTCATACTGCGGCCTCACATCCCGGGCATCCCCCCGGGGATTGCCGGCAATAAGACTGCCTTCGGCCACCAACCAGAGCATCTTCCGGCGCTGGGCAGCTGCTTTGTCAGGCGTCTTTAGCCAACCTCCCACCGCGTCCAGGCGATAGGCGCTCCCATCGGCTTGCAGCAGGGGGATTTCCTCTTCCCTGGGATGCCAGCGGCTCAAGAGACAGGCGCACTCCTGTGGGTCCTGAAAATCCGGTCCCTCGTCCATCTTTTGCCAGGTGAACCCGCCCCGGCCGGTGGAGCGCTCCCCTCCCAGGCCGGCTTCCCCCAGGGCTGAAAGAGCCAGTTCCAGCAGCTCGGCCCCGCCTGCGGCCCCAAACCACAACCCGCATCCAGCGGCAAAGAGCGCGTGCTCCGATTGGAACAGGTCGGAGCGCTGATTGATGCGGTCCACCGTCACATGCGGGTTGGTCTGGAAATCGAAAACCCTCTGACGGGACCGGGCCTCAACCGGACGCTTCGCCTTTTCTTCCCGGCCGTTCCTCTCTTCTGTATAAAACCGGATGGGGTCAGGCAGGCTGCCTGCTTCGTCTTCCGTCATCCACAGCGCTCCGCCTTGCAGGGAGGTTTTACAGGCCCACTCACTGTCGCTGTCCCTGACAAGCTCATCATCCAGTGGGTGGCCGCGGCTGGCTTGCAGGAATAGGGCTTCAGACAAATAACGGATCTTCTTGACCCTTTTCCCCGCGCCCAGCTCTGCGAGGCGAGCGGCGGAAAACAGGGCCTGCAGATCAACGGGCTTTGGGTAAAATCTCACCCCTCCCGCAAATGGGAACGCGGAAGTGAGCCGGAAGCGCGGGGAATCGCTTTCCCTTTCCAGCCAATCGCTCACGTCCCGCCCCAGGTGATGCCAGGTATCCAAAACGGCCGCCAGGAAGGTATCGGAGGGTACAAATTCAAGCGCTTCCTCCAGGCTTTCCGCCCCGCCGCGCCCAATATGCAGGCCGCGCGGGAACGTCAGATGATAAAGAACAAGCCGGGGCATGGATGCCTCCTGTCAGGACAAATCGATCTTTGCGCAGGCCTTTTGCATGGCCTCCGCGGTGAACTGCGCCAATTCCGGGTACTCGTCCAGAGCTTGCCGTTCGTTCCGGGGATCGTTTCGGAACTCGAGCCTGATATTTTTGAACCTGATCTTCCCCGAGCCGCGTGAGCCCAGCCCGCCCAGGTAATCATCCTCCAGGAGCCTCATGCCTTCCAGGATCACGCCCAGCCTCTCCAGATCCTTCCTGGCAGAGCAGCCGGAACCCTCGTATAAACCGAAGATCATTTCACCCTGATCGAAAATCGCGCCTGCCGGGACCCGCTCCATCTGGCGCGGGTTGGCGACGCTGGTCACACGGTCAATGGACACCTCGGTCTTCACTTCGGTGTAGGGCAGGTCGGTTTGGGCTGCGCCCAGGTCCCCGGCGCTCTTCTCATTCAGGAAGATATCCCGCACCGTCAGCCGCGTGGGGGTGGCGAAATCCCGCTCGCCAGGCAGACCAAACACCTGGCAGACATCGCAGCCTTCATATTCTTTCTTCCCCTTTTGGGCAAGCTCTTCGCCTTTATAGTCCGCCCCACAGGAATGGATATAGCCCTTCCCGATCTTCTGGTTCTGCTTCAGCCCGCGATACTTCTCCAACAGGCTGCGCATCTTGCCCTTGAGGGACGAGCCCGGGATATAGGGGCGGTTGGTCAGCCGGTCGCGGATGACGGTCTTATCCACTCCGCCAATCTCCACACCGGCATCCGAGCCGCCGATATGCAGCCCGGTCACCGCCTGGATATCAAAGGTAATAAACACACGGCCTTCGAGTTTGATGGTACGCTCAAACATGGGGAACCTCCATGGATTTTTTAGCTGCTGTTTTCGGACGAGCCAAAGACGATCAATTGCCGCCGTGGAATTTGTGATAAGCCAGGATGGCTTCGAAGAACTCCACGAAATGCTTGAAATACTGCCTGCGAGTCCTCTCGTCCCCGGCCTCCAGCACCTTGTCCAGTGCGGGGTCGAGGACACTCACCAGATCCTTCACACCGCTCCCCTGTGCCCGGCGCACGCGGTAGGCCATCTTGGGTTTCAGCAGGTGCAGGCGGCGCCAGGCGGGGCCGAACTCAACCGACATCTGCCCCTCGATCTTCCGCACCTCGCCGAACAAGGCCCGGATCTGGGAGGTTTGCAGCGGCCGGCTCAGCTCCTGGCCGAGCGCATCCGCGTGCCGGACGATCAAGTCCGCCCGCTCCGGGTTGGTGATGATCTCCTGAATATCTTTGAGTGGAATGTTAGGCACTGTCAACTCCTTTTCTTTCCAGAATGGATGAAAGAGAACGTCCGGTTAAATTCCGCCTTGCTCGCATCTTCCCAATATTTGACGCAGGCTTTGCGCTCGCGCAGCAAGGATTCCTCATACTGGTCCGGCCGGGTGAACAGGTCGCTTCGGAAACCTGACATTGTCTATCCCTTCTAGCGGTCCTCCAATTCCATCCAGCGGGCCGCAACCCCCACCCACTCGAGGTGGGCAAAATCGGGGATCGAGGGAGCCTCCGCCGGGGACACATGCAAGTCGTTCACCAATGCCTGATGCTCCCGGTTATCCTTATCCAGGTTCCGCCTGAGCAGGTAGGCGATCCGCCAGTTCCAGGGACCATAGAGGGCCTGGGGCCTGCCGTGGCTTGACCTGTCTTTGCCGGCCTGGCGTCGTTTTTCCTGGGCCTCGGCATAAAGCCCATAATTGGCCAGCAGTTTGCGGATGACAGCCGTCCGTTTGTTGTCTTCCAGGGCCTGCAGCCGCGCCTTCAAAGCGCGGGCATGTCCGAACTCCTCCCAAGTCATAGGTTGACCCAGAAAGGCAAAAGCATTTTTCCGGCACGGGTTGTCTTTCTCATCCCACCATGCAAGCGATTTGGCGGCATTTTCAGCCGCGCTGGCATCCCCGGCGGCTTTGGCCAGGGGATACTTGGGATCGGATAATATCAGCCCGCCGCTCAGGTGGATGCCCGGGTGATCACCGGTATAGCGCTTCAGGTCTTCGCGCACCTGCCAGGCAAATCCCGCCAGGGCATCCCACGCTCCCACAATGAACAGGTCGTCCCCTCCCGAATAGATGGCATATAGAACGTTATCATGTTCCTTGTTCCAGGCCTCCGCGATGTGCCCAACCCATCCCTCAAAAAACAGGCTGATCGAGAAACTGAGCGAGGCGATCCGTGAGAGCGTGGCGTCCCTGCCCAACCCCTCGGCAAACAGCTTTCCGAGGTTGTCCACATCCGCGCGCAGAACCCCCAGCCGGTCAATCCCCTTCGAATCCCTGGCAAGCTTTTCGAAAGGCTTGATATCGTCGGTCTGAAAGTCCTGCCCGTCATCACTTGTATATGGCTCTGCCAGGTGCGGCGTGACATTGACCAGCAGGCGGCGCGTCACGACAGGGGACAGATTTGACAGTCCCGTATGTTGAGAAGTCCCACCCTGGTTGATCTCCCAGACCAGGTTCGGAGAGCCAGGGATTTTTGCCCCGTCAGACAGCACATCCACAGAGAAGCCCAATTCCTGCATGGTTGACTTCCAGGCCCGGCTTGCTCCTGAAGCCACTATCGGCGCGACATTTTGTGGGTGATCCAGCCATGTCCACGAGATGTAATGAGCATCTCTGAGGTCCTTACCGAGTTCTTCAAAGGCCAGGCAGGCAGGGCATTTGCGCACCTCCCGATCCTGCAATGAAACCTCAGGATGCTCGCGCCCGCACACCTGGCATTGCTGATCCTCATTACCGCCGTGTCCCTGCGGAGCGAACAGGACTGCCAATTCGTTGGCATCCAATTCGGTGTAGCGCCGGTTTTTTATTTTGGCAATCTGGTGCGCCAGTTCTCCCCACTTCGCGCTCAAGGGATGCCTCTCAGCTTTCGAATGCGGGCGCATGAAGTCCCCGGCTTTGAGAGTGCAGCCCTGAATGGCAACATACAGCCCGCCCTGATGAGACCGATGGAGGATCCGGCTGAGCTTTTGGCGCAGGGTGGCCAGGCGGGCCTGGTCGCTGGCTCGCGCCCGGATATAAAAATTGCCGCCCCCGGCATAGATCAGGTTGGTGACCGGCAGTTCAAGCTCGCGCAGAGTAAAGCGCGCGGCTGCCTCGGTCAGCAGTTGGATGTAGAACGAACGCCCGCGCAGTGAACTGGCGGCCCCCTTGTAGGTGATCGTGTAAATGAAATCCTGGACGCCTGAAATATCACCCCCCACCAGAAGGGCGACTTC
>CAYMQX010000196.1:1224-6268 GCA_964392495.1 uncultured Anaerolineaceae bacterium | reverse complement strand
TTGCGCTTCAGCACCGCCACTTCCAACTCACCCTCGGCGCGGGCCTTCTCCAGCACCTCGCGGCGCTCATCCTCGATCTTCTCCAGGCGCTGCTCCAACTCGCGGGTCTGCGCATCGAAACGGTCGCGGGACTTCTCCAGCTTCTCGCGCTCGCGCGAGGTGCGGTTGCGCTCCTTGCGGATATCGTCGAGCAGCTTGTCGGCGCGGATGTCATCGGGGTTGATCTCACCCTTTGCAACATTGACGATCTCAGGGTCCAGGCCGAGGCGCTGGGCGATGAGCAGGGCATTGGAGCGTCCCGGCAGGCCAATAGTCAGCTTGTAGGTGGGGCGCAGTGTGGCGATATCAAATTCCAACGAGGCGTTGACCACGCCCTCGGTGGAGTGGGCAAAGGTCTTCAACTCGGGGTAGTGGGTGGCGATCAGCGAAGTGATGCCACGCTCCAGCAGGTGCAGCAGGATGGCGCGCGCCAAGGCAGCGCCCTCCTGCGGGTCGGTGCCGGCGCCCAGTTCATCGAGAATGACGAGAGAGCGGGCGTCGGCTTTCTTGAGGATGCGGATGATGTTGGTGATGTGCCCGCTGAAGGTGCTCAGGGATTGCTCGATGGACTGCTCATCGCCGATATCCGCCCAGACGGACTGGAACAGAGGCAGCCGTGAGCCGCTCCCCGCGGGGATGTGCAGACCGCTCTGTGCCATCAGGACAAGCAGACCCACGGTCTTGAGGGAGACGGTCTTGCCGCCGGTGTTGGGGCCGGTGATGACCACGGCGCGCGTGCCGGGGCGCGGGTTGAAATCCACCGGCACGACGGTCTCTGGGTCGAGCAGGGGATGCCGGGCGCGCAGAAGCTCGAGGGCCGGAGGCACGGGAGGGCTGCCTTCTTCAGTTGACCTGCGTCCTTTGGCTTGCGGGCGGGTGTCCTCAAGCAGCGGTTCGGAGGCGCCCAGTTCCTCGGCATATTTGGCCTTGGCCAGCACGAGGTCGAGGTTGGCAAGGTTCTCCACGCTGTACTTGATCTCTGTGGCATAGCCGCCGATCAGACTGGAAAGCTCGGCCAGGATGCGGCGCTCCTCGTCGCGCTCCTGGAGCTCCAGCTCGCGCACCGTGTTATTCAGTTCCACCACAGGCAGAGGCTCGATGAAGAGCGTGGCCCCGGAGGAGGACTGGTCATGGATGACGGCTTTGATCTGCCCCTTGAACTCGGCGCGCAGCGGGATGACGTAGCGCCCATCGCGCTGGGTGATGATCTGCTCCTGCAGCTTGGAGGCGGATTCGGTGAGGTACTTTTGCAGGCGCGCCATCAGGCGATCGCGGGCGACGCGCACCTCCCGGCGCAGGCGGGCGAGCTTTTCGGAGGCCGAATCGAGCACATCGCCGCGATCGGAGAGGACGCGCGTGATGCCGTCCACAATGCCATGCGGCTCCATCAGGCCGAGGGCCATGGCAGCCAGGCGCGGATACTCGGTCGTCTTCTTCTCCAAAGCCTTCCGCAGCTCGCGGCAGGAGATCAGCGTGGATTTAACGTCCAACAACTGTTGGGGGTCGAGCACACCGCCGCGCGCCGCCAGGTCCGCGGAGGCGCGTATATCGTGCGCGCCGCCGATGCCGAGATCCTGGATGGAGAGCAGCTTGCGGGCCTCGCTGGTCTCGGCAAGGCGGGCGAGGGCCAGGTCATGGGAGACCGTGGGTTGGAGCTCACGCGCCAACTGGATGGAGGCCGAGAAATCACAGAACTCCGCCAGGCGGGCGAGTATCTTCGGATATTCGAGGACGGAGAGGGTCTTGGAGTCCATGACAGGGGAATTATAAACGAGGGAAAATACAATGGAGTATTTGCAGGCGCTGCGAATACAGAATCTTGACCGTCTGGACCTGGATCTGTTACAAAAACAGGCTGCAGTCTTTGGTACGCCGAAAATGCGCACAGCTGCAGAACGGATCAGACTGCTGGCACAACACGAGATGCAGGAGTATGAGTCCTTATGAAGGATCACCTGGATGGACTCGTGAAGCAAGCCCCCTCCCCGCTGGAGGGCCGGAATATCGCAAGGGAATACCTGCAGGCCCGCATCCTGGGGGCCCTGCAGCGCACCGGCGCGATGATCCCGCTGGCATTCCACGGAGGGACCGCCCTGCGATTCCTTTATTCCCATGGGCGCTATTCGGAGGACCTGGATTTTGCATTGGACGGTGAACGCCAGGGCTATGATTTCCGTGCCTACCTGCAAGCCATCCGAAGCGAACTTGCACCGGAAGGATACCAGATGGAGATCAAAGCCAACGACAAGAAAACAGTCCACAGTGCCTTCATCCGTTTCCCGGGGTTGTTGTTCGAATTGAGACTCTCTCCCCTGAGGAGGGAGGTGCTGGCCGTCAAGATCGAAGTGGATACAGCGCCGCCCAAAGGCGCGGGATTGATGACCACTGTGGTGCGCAGGTATGTGGTCCTGCAGATCCAGCACCATGACAAGGCTTCACTGCTTTCGGATAAATTGCACGCCATTTTGCAGCGTCCCTACACCAAGGGACGCGATATCTATGACCTGCTGTGGTACTTGAGCGATCCCGGCTGGCCGCCGCCCAACCTGACGCTGCTTAACAATGCTTTGGCGCGAACCGGATGGAAAGCGGGGCTCTTGACCTCGGAAAACTGGATGGAAAAAGTGCGCCTGCGGCTGCGTGATATGGACTGGCACAAGATCCGGGAGGATGTACGCCCATTTATTGAGCCGGGTTTCGATCTGAATCTGCTGACAAAGGCAAATTTGGAACGTCTATTAAAGGACTGAGGCTGTCAATTCCCCGGTTTTCGCCACGCGGCCCGGAATCCGACACAGAATAAGCTGGAAATATCAATATTCTGTGTTATACTCCGCCAGCTTTGAGCAGATGCCCAAGGCATACGCTTCCGGGAATTTGTTTTGATCGCTCTGAATGAAAGCCCGACGCAAACGGATCGGGCTTTTTTGTTGGGCGGTGGAGCCTGAAAAGGCCTCCCGCGTTGGCAGGAAGATCGGCGGAGTCATCAAAACAGTTCAACAGGCCGGCAGGCTGGAAAGGTCCGCAAGGACGCCAGGCTGACCGGCAAAGAAAAGGATTTTGATGACAACCGAATTTACCGCTCTCAACCTGCGCCATGAAGTGGAGCAGGCCATTATCGAACTGGGCTACAACGAGCCCACCCCCATCCAGGCCGGGATGATCCCGCTGATGCTGACCGGCGTGGATGTGATCGGACAGGCCCAGACCGGCACCGGCAAGACCGCCGCCTTTGCCCTCCCCATTCTGCACAATTTCAATCACAGCCGTCTGCCCCAGGCGCTGGTGCTCGCGCCCACGCGTGAGTTGGCGCTCCAGGTGGCCGAGGCCATGAACGCATACGGGAAACACCTGTCCGCGCGGGTGCTGGCCGTGTACGGCGGACAGCCTTATGGCCCGCAGATCAACAGCCTGCGCCGCGGCGTGGATATCGTTGTCGGTACGCCCGGGCGCATCCTCGACCTGATGGAGCGCAAGGTGCTCGACCTGGGAGGCATCCGCACGGTGGTATTGGACGAAGCCGACGAGATGCTCAACATGGGCTTCATCGAGGATGTGGAGGCGATCCTGGCGGCCACGCCCGGGGAGCGGCAGACGTCCCTGTTCAGCGCCACGCTGCCGGTACGCATCCGCAAGCTGGCCGAGCGCTTCATGCGCGAGCCGCAATCCGTCACGGTCAAACGCAGCACGCTTACGGTGGCGGAGACAGAACAGCGCTATTACCTGGTGCAGGAATCGGACAAGCTGCAGGCGGTCACAAACCTGCTGGAAATGGAAGACCCGTCCAGCGTGCTGATCTTTGCGCGCACCCGCGCCGAGACCAGCCAACTGGCAAGCGACCTGACCCGGCGCGGCTTTCCCGCCGAGGCGCTCAACGGCGACCTGGAGCAGAACGCCCGCGAGCGCATCCTGGGCCGCTTCCGCGAGAACCAGATCAAGGTGCTGGTGGCCACAGATGTGGCGGCGCGCGGGCTGGATATCGAAGACATCTCGCACGTGATCAACTACCAACTGCCGGACGACCCCGAAGTGTATGTCCACCGCATCGGGCGGACGGGGCGGGCCGGAAAGACCGGCATCGCCATCTCGCTCTTCACGCCGCGCGAGAAGCGGCGCCTGCGCGAGATCGAGTCGTTTACGAAGCAGAATCTCACCCGCGCCAAACTGCCCACCGCGGAGGATATCCAAACGAAGCGTGAGCAGAAGGTCATCGAGCTGATGAAGGTCTGGCTGGGGAGGGGCCGCTACCAGCGCGAGCGCGAGATGGTGGCGCAGTTGGTGGATGAAGGGCATGACTTGATGGAAGTGGCCGCGGCGGCGCTCAAGCTGGCGCGCAGCCATGAAAAGCAGCGCCCGGCTGCAACCGTGACCGAGGCGCAGGAAACCCCGTCCTTCCGGCGGGAGGGGACAACCTTCCCCCGAGGCACTGCCAACCGCAGGCGGGGCTCACATGAGGAAGGGATGATCCGCCTGAAGATGCGCAGGGGCAAGATGCACGGCGTCCGTCCCAACGATGTGGTGGGGACCATCGCCTACCAGGCTGAGATCCCCGGCTCGGCGATCGGGAAGATCCGCATCGAGGACCAGTTCACCTTTGTGGACGTGCCCGAGGTGCTGGTGGAGAAGGTGCTGATGCACAACGGGAATTATCGCATCGGCAAGTACAAGTTCGCGCTTGAGATGGCGTGAAGGCGCTCCCTGGCTAATTGAAAGAACTCCCCTTGCAGGGGAGTTCTTTTTTTTCCATCCTTATGCCCTGCCCGATCCATATTTTTTCACCGGCAGGGGAAGTGTTCCCGCGAGGGAGACCAACCATCAACCAGCCTCATCGTCAGATTCCACGGAGGCAGGTTGCTCCTCGCCTTCACCGCGAGGGATTGTGAGATCGGGTTTCCGGGCCGCCTTCCAGGTGCGATATTGGTTTAAGTCGCGCTCCAGCGCCATCAGCGAGGCGCCCACAATGGCGGCGTCATCGATCTGACCTATCAGGGGCAGAAAATCGGGC
>CAYMQX010000196.1:0-1214 GCA_964392495.1 uncultured Anaerolineaceae bacterium | reverse complement strand
TATCGAAGGGGTTGAACACATACAGCAGCACAAAGACCACCGCGGCGATCATGCCGTAGGGGATCTTCCGATAGCGTCCGGTCCAGTAATCCTTGACGATGGCGAGCAGCAGCCGGGCATCTTCAATAAAGCGGGCCAGCGGGCCCCGCCGGGCGAACTTTTTGCCGATCTCGCGCGACTTGTCAATGACCTTGAGGAAATCCCGGGCGCTGACCTTGCGGGCGCCTTCCTTGATGATCTTTTCATTGGAGGTCTCTACCATGCGGGGCGTTCCTTTCCAGTGAGGCTGCTGAAGGAAATATACTCCATCTGGATGGAGGTCATATTTGTTAACGTAAAACGGCCTCGGGGGTTGTGCCGGGGGAGCCGGGCTGGAGGCGGTATAATGCCCGTTATGGAAGACAATTTTAACCCTGTCAGGAAAGAAGAGACCGTTACCTTCAAGCTCAGCCACTTCTACGCACTGCTGGTGGTGCTGGCCTTCGCAGTTGGCATTCTGGTCGGGTATATGGCCTGGGGGCGCGGCTCGGGGTTGGCCGCCGGTGCGGCGCAGCCGGCACAGGCTCCCGCGGCTGCACAGGGAGGCCCGGTGGTCGAGGCTCCCGTCACAGCGCAGCAGCCGCAGTATGTCCGCTATGATATCCCCACGGAGGGCTTCCCCAGCCTGGGACCCGCGGACGCACCCATCACCATCGTGGAATTCAGCGACTTTGAGTGCCCGTTCTGCCGGCGCTTCCAGCAGGAGACCTACTCGGCGCTGCTGAACGCCTATCAGGGGAAAATCCGTTTCGTCTATCGCAACCTGCCTCTCACCTCCATCCATCCGGATGCCTTCCCGGCCGCGGTGGCAGCCCTGTGTGCGGGTGAGCAGCAGGCCTTCTTCCCCTTTCACGACAAGCTGTTCAGTTCCGAACAACTCGGCGAGGAAGTTTACCTGGCGTATGCCGGCGAGTTGGGGCTGAATACGACCGCCTTCCAGGCCTGCCTCGGCAGCGGGAAATTCGATGAGGCCATCAAGGCCGACTCGGACTTCGCCGTCAACCTGGGCATCAATTCCACACCCACCTTCTTCATCAACGGGTTGGCCGTGGTGGGCGCCCAACCGCTGGAGGTCTTCAAGCAGGTGATCGACAAGGAACTGGCCGGAGAGATCCCACAGTAATCCAATCTAAACAGGGAGTGAGACCATGAAAAAAGTTGTCGCGGTGGCGGGC
>CAYMQX010000195.1:0-6280 GCA_964392495.1 uncultured Anaerolineaceae bacterium | reverse complement strand
GTTCCTGGTGGTGGTCAACGCCTCCAACGACGACAAGGACCGCACCTGGTTCGAGGCCGTCCGCGACGGCAAGGTGAAGATCGACAACCGGCGGCCCTGGGCGCGCACTTACGGCTACGAGGCCGGGATCTGCAACCTGCGCGACCCCGCCTCCGGCGACCAGATGCGCATCGACATCGCCCTGCAGGGACCCAAATCCCGCGACATCCTGCTGGCCCTGGGCGCGGATGACGAAACGCGCACCCGCATCCTGAAGCTGAAGCGCACCGAACTCTGCGACGCGCGGGTGGGCGGCTTCGACCTGATCGTCTCACGCACCGGCTACACCGGCGAGAAGATGGCCTTCGAGCTCTTCCTGCACCCCGACCGTGCCGTGGAGTTCTGGAACGCCCTGCTTCATGCGGGCGAGCCCTTCGGGATCAAGCCCATTGGTCTGGGCGCCCGCGACTCGCTGCGCACCGAGGCCGGGCTGCCGCTCTACGGGCACGAGATGGGCCTCGGCTCGGGCAAGTTTGGCGAGCGCGACCTGGGCGTGGCCGAGGGCGGCTTCGGCTCCTATATCAAGCCCTACAAACCCTGGTTCATCGGGCGCGAGGCCTGCATCGCCCGCGAGAAGGTCCGCAGGGGCGTGGTGGTCCGCTTCCGCTTCGATGAGCCGCGCGTCCGCATGGCCCACAACGGCGACCCCGTGGTGAACACCGCCGGCGAGCGCATCGGCTGGGTCACCTCCTGCGCGGTGGACGCCGAAAGGTTCCTGACCGGACAGGCGTATCTGAACACTGCCTCCACCGCGGAGGGCACCGCCATCCTGATCCACCAGGGCGGGGTGATGGACCGCCCCGCGACCCCTGCAAAGGTGGTCAGCCGGTTCCCCAGGGGCTGAACGATCGACGAACAAAAAAGGACGGCCATCCTTACAGGCCGTCCTTTTGGTTCGATCTGCGCACAGCCCTCCAGAGAGCGCCGGGTGAGCATCCTCCTCACTTTCACGGACGGATGGCGCTTATCAATCCCCCGGGATTGCAGTAGGATGAGATAACCCTTTCCGCGGAAGGCAGTCGCTCATGAGGCTCCTGGACCGGCTCATCAAACCCTCCACCCGGGCGTTCCTTGCCGAGGCGCACAGGATCAAGGAATATTCCTTCCTGGACCGGCTGCACGGCTATGTCTACGCGCGCTGGCCCCATCTCTATATTGCGATTGGCATCGGGGAACACCCCCTCTCCCGCCTGGCCGCCCGGATCAGCGGCTGGTACAAGGCTTTGTTCGCCAAGAGTAGTCAGAAGGGGGCGGCAGGCTCGCGGGGCTGGGCGGACTCGTATCACGGCAAAGCCCTGCCTCTGGAGACGGCCTCCAGGCTGGTGCTTATTAACGAGCCGATCGAGATCCCCGACCTGGAGCAGGTCATCCCCTACTCGCGCGCCCGCTCCATCATCATGAAGAACCCCGACCACATCGTGGCGCTGGACTGTCCCTGCCGGTCCGCCCGCGCCAACCCCTGCCTGCCGCTCGATGTCTGCCTGATCGTGGGGGAGCCGTTCGCCAGCTTCGTGCGCGAGCACCAGCCCCGCCGCTCGCGCTGGATCACCCGCGACGAAGCGGTGGCGATCCTCAAGGCGGAGGATGCGCGCGGGCATGTCCACCATGCCTTCTTCAAGGATGTCATGCTGGAGCGCTTCTACGCCATCTGCAACTGCTGCGAGTGCTGCTGCGGGGCCATGCAGGCTCAGCGGCATGGCATCCCCATGCTGTGCTCCTCCGGCTATGTGACGCAGGTGGATGCCGATCTCTGCATGGGCTGCGGGGACTGTGTGCCTTATTGCCAGTTCGGCGCCCTGCAGGTGGTGGACGACCTCAACCGCGTGGATTACAACAAGTGCATGGGTTGCGGCGTCTGCACGGACAAATGTGAACACGCGGCCCTGCTCCTGGTGCGGGATGAGGCCAAAGGGGCGCCGCTGGAGATCTTCGGCAGCCCGGCTTCCCTGTCCTAACCTTTACCCCAGGCGGGCAATGATGAGGATCCCCGCGAAGATGACGACGGCCCCCACGAGCCGCAGCGGGCCGAGTTTTTCCCCCAGGATCCTCCAGCCTGCGAAGGCCCCGATCACCACACTGACCTCGCGAATGGCCCCGGAGTAATTGAGCGGCGCGATCGAATAGGCCGCCAGCGCAAAGAGATAGGCTGCAATGCCGAGCAGCCCCGAGAGGCTCAAGCGCAGACGGTTCGCCTGCCAGACGCCTTTCAGTCGCGGCCAGCCGTACTTCTTCAAGACGAAGGGGGTCAGCGGCAGGGGGACCAGGGCAAAGATCAGGAAGGCGTAGGGCATGGCCGGCCCCTGCTTGACGGCGGCCCCATCAATGGCCGTGTAGATCGAGATCACGAACGCCAGCCCCAGCGCGATCAGCACGCCTTTGAGATGCACCCCGCCGGTTGTGGCGCCGGTCAGCGTGCTGGCGCCGATCAGAGCCAGCCCGCCGATGATCAGGGCCAATCCCAGCATCCCGCCGCGCGTCGGTATCTCACCCAGCAGGATAAAGGCCCACAGCGCCAGAAAGGCCGGGGCGGCCCCGCGCGCAATGGGATAGACCAGTGAGAAATCGTGGTCGCCGTAGGCATGGGAAAGGGTCAGGAAATACACCGCTTCCACCCCCACGCTGAGAATGGCATACCCCCACAAAGAACGCGGCGGCAAGCCTGTGAAAGCCAGGGCAGCCAGGGAGGCAGCCCCTCCGATCACCACCACCCACCATGTGACCATGTACTTGTCCTGCGCCCGTTTGATGACGAGGTTCCATGTGGTGTGCAGCGTCGCGCCGATCAGCAGGAGCAGGATGGCCGGGAGGGGCATGAAATAAAACCGCCTGTCTTTTTGGGATGGCGGTGATTATAACCGAGGGGCAGATCACAATAACGGGAGGCGCGTCCCGGTCACGCGCCCGGCTTCCTCCGAACACAGGTACAGCATGGCGGCCGCGATCTCCTCCGGCAGAGTGCCCCGGCCCGTTCCCTGTGCGTCGATCGAGTTAACCAGGATGATGTTGCTGGTGACGCCCTTGTCCTTCAATTCCTCACCCAGGGTGAGGAACAGGGATTCCTCGGCAGCCTTGGCCGCCGCATAGACCCCGCGCTTCGGGACCGGCTTCGAAGCACCGGGCGTGGAGATGGTCATGGCGCGGCCCCAGCCCGCCTTCTCCATCTGCGGCGCAAAGGCTCGGAACAAGTTGAAGGTGGTCTGCACGTGCTGGCGGAACATTGAGTTCAGGTCTTCGGGGTCGGTCTCCGGGAGGGTCTTCCCGCCTGTCCAGCCGCCCACAAGATGGATGAGGATCTGGGCAGGACCGAAGCTCCGCTCCACATCCCGCGCCGAGGCCTGGAGCGCCTCCAGATCAGTCAGGTCCACAGCCTGGGTCAGGATGCACCGGTCGGAGATCTCCAGCCCCATGCGGACCTCTTGCAGGGCGGCAGCAGTCCGCCCGTATAAGACCAGCGCATCACCGTGCCCGGCGAAGGCCTGGGCCGCGGCGCGGCCCGCCGCGCCGGACGCGCCCGTAATGATCACGACGCGATCAGTCATGGAACGCCTCTAGCTTCTCCGGCTGCACCCCTTCCGCAAAGGGCTGGTCTCCCTGTCCGGCAAAATGCCCGTGAGACTGGAAGTCCATCAGGTGGCCGGACTTGGCCGCCTTGGTCTCCAGATAGAAACGGTTGTACTCGTTGGGCTGCATGACATGCGGGATGCGTCCATTCACCCGGATGCCGTATCGGGTAAGCTGTTTGATCTTGTTGGGGTTGTTGGTCATCAAACGCACGGACTTGATCCTGAGCGACATCAGCATTTGTGCGGCCACCGCATAGTCGCGCTCATCGTCTCGAAAGCCCAGCGCCAGGTTGGCCTGCACGGTATCCAGACCCTTATCCTGCAGGCTGTAGGCGCGGATCTTGTTGGCCAGGCCGATGCCCCTCCCCTCCTGCCGGAGGTAGATCACCATCCCGCGTTCCATCTGTCCGATGGCCCGGAGAGCGCTCTCGAGCTGGTCGCGGCAGTCGCAGCGCAGAGAGCCGAGAGCATCACCCGTCAGGCACTCGGAATGCAGGCGCACCGGCACATCCTCCGCCTCGATCACATTGCCCCTGGTGATCGCCACGTGCTCCTTGCCATCCCGGTTATTCTCAAAAGCCAGGATGTGAAAGTCTCCAAACCTGGAGGGCAGCTCAGCCATCGACACCAGCCGGGCACAGCCCTGGCCGCTTCCCGGCCCCTCGCATTCCTGATCGCTGTCCCGTTCCAGCAGGGTTTGGAACTGTTGGTGCATCGTGGTTGTCATCTTGTCTCCTCATCTTCTAAAATTAATACGTCATTACCCGCCTGCCCGGATTTTTCATTCCAGGGTTCTGGGGCGATAGCGCAGCAGGACTCCGCCATCCTCCTGCCGCATCACATCCACGAGGTCCAGCAGGAGCGCCTCCTCACGACCAAGCCCCTCCCCGGCCGCAGGCGTGGGCGCGGAAACCCCGCCGAAAAGCATCGGCGCGACATACAGGCTCAACTCATCCACCAATCCCAGCCGGAGAAGCTCAAAGTTCAGTGTGCCTCCGCCCTCCACCATCAGCCGGCGCACCCCCAGTTCATGCAGGATCTCCAGAGCGCGGATCGGGTCCACCTTTAAATCGCCCAGAATATGGACTTCGGCCCCGTGGGAACGCAGGGCCGCAACCTGTTCCCTTGACGCCTGCAGGGTGGTGAATATTACAACCCGGGCAGGTCCGGCGGTCATGAATCTGCCCCGCAGGGCGATATCCGGACGGGTGACAATGCCCACCTTCATGGGATTCGGGGGCATCCCGCGGCGCCCACGCTGCGCGCGCCGCTCCGCGGACTTGACCGTCAGGGAGGGGTCCTCGTCCAGAAGGGTGCGCCCTCCCACCATGACGGCATCTGCGCCGGCCCGCAGCGCGTCGACGCGCTCTTTATCCTCCCTTGAGGATATGGCCGCACCCCGGCGCTCAAAGGTGTCGGTCTTGCCGTCCGCCGTGACGGCCATATTGATGAAGACAAAGGGACGTGCCATATTCACTCTTTTACCACAAGGCAGCCGCAGGGCGCATCCATTCACCCATTATGCTACCGGACCGGCATCGTTCCATCAAAAAGAAATTATTGCCGGAGGAATGAACCAAACCCAAAAAAGCCCGGCACCGCGGGTGCCAGGCTTTTTTGGGCTATACCCGGTTATTTGCTGATGGCGATGAAGACCGCGGCTCCAATGGCAAGCAGAGCGCCCACCGTCTGGAGGACTCCCTGATCGAGAGCCGGGATGAACTTCTTCAATCCGAACCACAACAGGAACAGGATGGTCAACCAATCAGCGACAACAGACAGGTCCATGGTTTTCTCCTCAAAATGAATGGTTATTCGAGCGGCGGGGTATGGACATATACATCCTTGCTTCGCTCATAGGCGCTGGCCTCCAGTTCAAGCGCCCGGGCGCGTGCCTGCGCAAACTCTTCCGGACCGAGTTGAAGGATCTGTACCAGTTCCAGGGTCTCCTGGGTCCTGTCAGCCCCGGTCCAACCCACCAGAATATTGCCGACCACGGGCGCGTAATATTTCAACTGGAACGCGCCTTTTTCAGACCGGCTGGTCTCCGAGATCACGAGCACATCCTCATAGCAGCCCGCGGGGACGCACACCTTTTGTCCCTGCTGGTGCACCTGACCGCGGTCGTTCCAATCCACATCGGGCCCCCATCCCTGGGCGTAGCTTGGCGTGCCGGTCTGCGGGTCAGCCATCATGGCAACCCCGGCACGGGCGCCCTTGAATCCGTGGATCCAGGTTGGGGCGTCCACAACGGCGCCATCCAGATATTCCTCGGGGTATTCCCCCATCCTCCAGACTGCGCCATCATTATCCTGGGCAAAGAAGGCAAGTTCGGCCTCCACCAATTCTCCTGCGCTGATATCCTGATCCCAGGTGACAACGGAAGACACACCGGCGATCTTTTTGGTCAGATCGGTGACGGTGATGATCACCGTATGCGGGACCTTTTCACCATTTTCAATGGTAAACCCTTCAAAGACGAGCTGGGTGCCGGGCTTAAAGGGAAGCCATTTATTATCGATGACGGTTGGATGATCGAAGTTTTCCGTGTCAAAGGTGGCAAAGATCGGATCCGGGATCAGGCGGTCCCGCGCAGAAATGAAGAGCAGCAGGATCACGGCCGCGATCAGGGGGACAACCAACCATTTTTGGAACTGCGCTCGCATTCCAGAATTCCT
>CAYMQX010000194.1:0-6309 GCA_964392495.1 uncultured Anaerolineaceae bacterium | reverse complement strand
TCCAGCTTCTGCTCCGTGATCGCGCCGACCTGGGCGGCCACGTCCAGCCAGCCCGAACCGTAGCGCAGCATGGCCTTCATGCCCTGGCGCACGCGCGCCACGGCATCCTCCTGGCGGGTGCCCTCGTGATCGTCCTCCGCGCCGCCGGCCGCGTAACCGTGGAACGGCAGCCCCAGGTCCAGCGAGGCGTAATGGCCGCCGATGACCTTGCCAGCCTTGTGCGTCTCGGCCATTTCGGCCAGCATTTTGGGATCCCCGTTGACCACGCCGGGGAAGTTCATCATCTCGCCCAGGCCGATGATCCCGGGCCAGGTCATGGCCTCCGCAACCTGGTCGGGGCCGATGGAGGCGCCGGGCGTTTCCAGCCCCGGCGCCGAGGGCACGCAGGAGGGCATCTGCACCCACATGTGGATGGGCTGCTTGGCGGCTTCATCCACCATCAGCTTGACCCCGCGCAGGCCGAAGATGTTGGCCATTTCGTGCGGGTCTGCGAACATCCCGGTTGTACCGCGCGGCCCCACGGCACGCACGAACTCCGTCACCGTAAGCATCCCTGATTCGACGTGCATGTGCGCATCCAGCAGCCCGGGGAGCATATACCGGCCGCCCGCTTCCACGGTGCGCGTGCCTTTCCCCACTGCATGGCCCGCATCCGGACCCACGTAGGCGATGTGCCCATCTTTGATGGCCACATCCGTATGCGGGATGATCTCACCGGATTGCACGCACACCCACTGGCCGTCATGGATCACCAGGTCGGCCGGTTCGCGCCCCATGGCAACGCCCACCAGGGCAGCGGTCAACTTGACGGATTCGCTCATAAGTTCACATCTCCAGAGATCGCCGGGGTTTCCAGATGCGCAGGTTCACGCGGCCGCCAGCAGACGCCGGGCAGCCTTGTTGTGTCTTTCGGTCAATTTGTGTTCGTCCACGGTGGCCAGTTGGCCCTGTCTGACAATAAAATCACCGCCCACCACTGTGTAATCCGCCCGCACCGGCTGGCAAAATACCACCGCCGCGACCGGGTCATGCGTACCGGCGCCGGCATAGTCCAGCCGCTCCAGATTGATCGCAAAGAAGTCAGCGCACTTGCCAGCCTCCAGCGAGCCAATATCCTTTCGACCCAGGACAGCCGCTCCCCCCCGGCTTCCCAACCAGAGCGCCTCGCGGGCCGTCATCAACTTGCGGTTGGGGTCATTGGAGAGCGAGAAGCCCGTGATCCCTTCCCTGACGCGCGAGAGCAGCATGGCTTGGCGCACCTCGGACAGCAGGTTCGAGCCATCGTTGGAGGCGGAGCCATCCACGCCCAGCCCCACCTTGACTCCCGCGGCGCGGTACTCGCGCAGCGGCGCGATCCCCGAGGCCAGCCGCATGTTGGAGGTCGGGCAGTGCGCCACCCCGCATTGATGCCGCGCAAAGGTCTGGATCTCCTCCGCATTCACCCAGACGGCATGTGCGAACCATACATCCTCCCCCACCCATCCCAACTCCTGCATATAGGCCACCGGACGGTGGCCAAACTTCTGCAGGCAGAATTGCTCCTCGTCCTCCGTCTCAGCCAGGTGCGTATGCAGGTAAATGCCGTAATCTCGCGCCAGCCGGGCGGATTCCCTCATGAGACCGCCGGTCACGCTGAAGGGCGAGCAGGGCGCCAGCACAATGCGCGTCATTGCACCGGGTTTGGCGTCGTGATACGCTTCGATCAGGCGCTGGGAGTCCTTCAGGATCGCCTCTTCGCTGTCCACCACCGAATCAGGCGGCAGGCCGCCCCGGGATTGCCCCAGACTCATCGATCCGCGCGAAGCGTGCAGGCGCAGGCCCAGCTCCCGCGCCGCATGGATCTCGTCATCCAGTCTGGAGCCATTGGGGAACAGGTAGAGATGATCGGAAGCGGTGGTGCAGCCTGACAGCGCCAGTTCGGCGAGCGCCGTCTGCGTTGAGAGAAAAATATCCTCGGGTGTGAGGCGCGCCCAGATGGGATAAAGCGTCGTCAGCCAGTTGAAGAGGTTGGCGTCCTGCGCCGCAGGTACAGCCCGTGTCAGCGTCTGGTAGAAGTGGTGATGGGTGTTGACCAGCCCCGGCAGGACAATGTGCCCGCGCAGGTCCAGGACCTCGTCGGCGCTGGTGGGCAGCTCAGCCACAGGCCCCACCTTCTCGATCAGCCCGCCTCGAATGAAAAGACCACCCTCGGGAATCTCCCGTTGGTGGTCATCCATTGTGACAATGTACGCATTCTTAATGAGAAGAGTTCGCATGCGTTGAGCTGCCTTGAAAGGACGGGTCGAAGTAGTGGGCTTAGCGCTGTCCGGACAAGCTCAATAAAATTGTCAGACAACTTTCTTCTAGTTTAGCAGAAGAGGGGGCGGCTGTCAATTGTCAGACATGACAGCTCTACAAATCCATGCATTTTCTTGTTGACCCGCTTGCATTTAAAGAGCATAATTCACAGGGTAATTCAATCCGTTCTGACAAGGCCCTCCGCCCGGTCTTGAGAGAGGAGAAAATGTCCATTCCGGTTGGGCGGTTTTCTTATACAGTTTACAGTTCAGAGGAGAAAAATGCTTATCAATATCCTGATCCTGATCCTGATCGTCCTGATCGCGATATTCTTTGCCTGGCTCACCCGGCGTGCCTGGAAGGCACGCAGCCCGATCCTAAAGTGGATCGGCGCCCTACTGGGGGGTCTGCTTACGCTGCTGGCGGCTTTTATCGCGGTGCTCACCGCCGTGGGAATGTTCAAATTCTACGGCCCCCAGAATCCACCCATTCCGGACCTCAAAGTGGATGGCACGCCCGAACAGATCGCGCGCGGCCAACACCTGGCATCCGCCTTCTGTGTGGATTGTCATTCCACGAACCAGGATTTCCCCATGACCGGCGGCGTGGATATGGGACAGGAACTCCCCGTTCCCCTGGGCCAGTTCTACTCAGTCAACCTGACCCCGGCCGGTCCCCTCAAGGACTGGAGCGACGGCCAGATCTTCCGCGCCATACGCTACAACGTGGACAAGGATGGCCACCCGCTTTCTTTCATGGCCAAGACCAATGTACGTTACCTGGCGGACGAGGATATCGTGGCTGTGATCGCCTTCCTGCGCTCACAGGAACCGGTGGAACATGTCACTCCCCTTCCGCCCGACCGCCCCAGCCTGTTGGGGTTCATTTTGGCCGGCCTTAACTTCCCTCCTGCTCCGCCAACCGTGAAGGGAGTCATCACCGCACCTCCCAAAGCCTCCACGCAGGAATATGGCAAATTCATGACCACCTTCCTGGACTGCACCGCCTGCCATGGCCCCGACCTTTCCGGCGGGACCAGTCCCGTTACGCCCAAAGGTCCCAGCCTGCGTGTGGTCAAGGACTGGACTGTGGATCAGTTCATCGCCACCCTGCGCACCGGCAAGACTCCCGACGGGCATGAGCTTTCGGGAGCGATGCCCTGGAGGTCCACCGGCCATCTGGACGATGTGGAACTCGGCGCGCTGTATTCCTATCTGGTAAGCCTGCCCTGATTTCTTCTTAAGATCCAGCGCCCCGAAGGTTGACCTTCGGGGCGTTTTTCATGCCTGCCGCGGACCCCCTGCTGCTATTTTTCCGGTTCAAAATCCACAAGCCGGTCGAACAACCTGGACGCCACCGTGAGAAAGATCTTGTTCTCGGAGACATCCTTGATCCAGTAGGCCGGCAGCAGCTTTTTCTCCCTGGAGAGGAAACCGCTTGAAACGACCAGGTGGGTGGCCTGCTCGGTCTTTGGGTCGGTGATGACCTGCTCGAGATTGCCGACATGCTTTCCATCCTCGTCCATGACATGCGCGCCTTCCCTGAGCGCCACATAATTCTCCGGGATGTTCTGGCGCCTGCTCTCCACATAGACCGGGTAGGGAAGCACCGGGTACGGGGAATCCGTCAGCCCCTGCACCGGCGGATACCAGTAATAGGCCTCCAGTTCCTCCCCTTCCTCGTTGAGCGGGAGGTAGTGGGTCTCCTCGAAAACGTTCAGGTCTTCCAAGGCATGTCTGTCGCTTTTGAGGATCACCTGCCTGTCATCCCCCCGTTCGACCAGGTCAACAGGCACCAGCTTGTCTTCGGGGAACAGCAGACCGCGCTCAATGACCAATGAGGCGACCTTCTTCGTGGCAGGGTCGATCACCACCCGCTCCAGCTTCCCCATTTTCACCCCATCTGAAGAAACGACACTCGAACCGCGTTTGAACTCCATGAGATTTTCCTTTTTTTATGAGCAAGATCATCCTGTAGTCTCTATCAAAATTGACGAAATCACTCCGCTTGTGTTACCTCATCCCGGTGCGCACGGTACGGGAATCGCTCCGCACGGGACCGTCGGCCTGCAAGCCCATTACGCGCGGTGTATGATTGTGGCATATATAGAGGAAGGAAACGACCCATGAAAAATGGTATCTGTCCCAAATGCGGTTCGACCGAGGTGATCCCCGACCTGAGCCTGCGCGGCGGTCAGGGGTATCCGCCCTTTGTAGTCCTGAGCGAGCCGGAACCGCCGGACCAATCCTTCCTCTGGGTACCCCGTATCGAGCAGAGCCAGTTCCGCGCTTATGTTTGCGGCGCCTGCGGGTACACCGGGTTTTATGCCGGGGACTTCCAGGCCATCCACGCCGGTCATAACAAGGGATATCGCAGCCGGTAGAGGCGGCACATGAACCGGCTCCCTGTATTCCTATGGATCGCTTTATTATTCCTGGCCGCCTGTGCGCCTTTGCAGGCCGCTCCCTCACTTTTGCCGGGGACTGACAGCGCATCCATCACGCCTGCCTCGCCCTCCGCGCCGACCGGTACGGCCGTCCCCCCAAGTCACACACCATCCTTAACACCGCCTCCCGAAACCCTGCAGCCCACTGCCGTTGTGGTCCCCACCGTGGCCAGCCTGAAGGCGCGCGTCACCGCCGAACGCCTCAGCTGCCGCTATGGCCCCGGCCCGGAATATCTCTACCTCTACGGCCTGCGCAGGGATGCAAATATCGTTCTCATCGGCCGCACGGACGGGAACAACTGGGTCTGGGTGGAAGGCCGCAACCGCTGCTGGCTGAACCCCAAATTCATCGAGATCGAGGGCGATCCAGCCCTGCTGCCCATTACCTACCCCGAACCGGCCCACCTGCCCCGCTCGCCCTACTATGCCGCGCCCGTCATCACCTCCGCGGTGCGGAACGGCGATACCGTGACCGTGGATTGGGTGGAAATTCCGCTGCGCGCCGGCGATGAGGAAGACGAGTCCATGCTGCTTTACATGATAGAGACCTGGCGGTGCCAGAATGGAAGGCTGATCTTCGACCCGCTCGCCACCAATGAGACCTCCATCTCCTTCATTGATGAGCAGGGCTGCACGCGGCCCTCTCATGGACGGGTCTTTTTCCAGGAAAAGCACGGATTCGCGGGTCCCGCCGAAATCCCCTGGCCTTGATTTGAAAAAAAAGCTCCAAATTTTTACAAAATCCTGCATCTTGCAGGATTATTCTTAAAATTTCTAATTTGTATTGACTTTTCTTAATTATTGTTGTAATATTGTAAAAGTATAATGAATTTCATTAATTTATTCAATTTTTATATTGATTTCTTAATCTCAAAGGCCTGAAGGAGAACCCTATGTCCAATTTTGCCATCCAGGCGCACCAACTCGTGAAGAGATTCCCCGCCCGCCCCGGCGCCGGGAACGATAAACCATCCTCGGGCGAGGACCATCCGGCCACCCGGCCTCCCTTCCGCCTGTTCAGAAAGAAGCAGCCGCGCGCCACTTTTACCGCTGTGAATGGCGTGGACCTGGAGATCCAGCGCGGCGAGATCTTCGGTCTGCTCGGCCCCAACGGCGCAGGGAAGTCCACCACCATCCGTATGCTTTGTACCCTGCTGGAGCCCACCAGCGGGCAGGCTACCGTCAACGGCTTTGACACCGTGAAACAGGCCAACGACGTGCGCCGCAGCCTGGGTACGCTTCTGGCCGGCGAGCGCAGCATCTACTGGAAGCTGACCGGCCGCGAGAACCTTCAATATTTCGCGGCTCTCTACCACATTCCCCCCACCCTGGCGCGCAAGCGCGTGGAGGAGCTGATCGAGCGCATGGAATTGAAGGAGCGTGCCAATGAACTGGTCGAAAAATACTCCACCGGCATGAAGCAGCGCGTCGCCATCGCCCGGTCAATGCTCGCCCGCCCGCCCATCCTCCTGCTGGACGAGCCGACCCTCGGCCTCGATCCCCAGGCGGCCCGCCAGCTGAGAGAATTGATTGCTGAACTGAAGCAGGAGGGCCACACCATCCTGCTCACCACCCACTACATGGAG
>CAYMQX010000193.1:0-6315 GCA_964392495.1 uncultured Anaerolineaceae bacterium | reverse complement strand
AGCGAGCAAACGCTTGGACATTTCTTACTCCTCCGTTGTATTAAGTTGAACAAAAACCCAAACTTATGGGCGGGCGATACGCAGCGGACGATGCTGGCGGGTGTCGGCGTCACCTCCTTTCAGCGAAGCAGTGTAATGATGCCCATGTACGCGAAAGCCGGAGAATAATCCTGCCATGCGGCGGAGGTTCTCACGGCTATGGTCGCTTATATAAGGCATGCTTCCCGCGTATTAAGCGCCAATACTACGTGAAATTCGTGTACAGGTCAAGCTTTTCAGGGGAGATTTTTGCCTACCCGGAACCTGATGATGAACGCAGTTGTTGCTCACGGAAGCGGAAGTCTGCATTCCTGATCTTCATAGCCAGATCGGCTGCCAGATTGTACATTAATCGGAAACCAAGCTGAGGGTAGGCCTCGCACAATATGAGAAGCTGTTCCCTGGGGATTAATAACAACCGGGTCTCATCTTCAACGGCACGGGCGGAGGCAGACCTGAGTCCCTGATCCACAAGTGCGATCTCGCCAAAGGATTGCCCGCGGCGGAGCCTTGCGAGGGTACTGCTCTCTGGTTCATCCGGTCCGGCAGAGGCGCTGATCACCACATCGACCACGCCGCGGACGATAATATACAGATCGGTGCTATTTGCGTTCTCGGGGAAAACCAATTGGCCGGCCTGAAATTCAGCTTCTCTGCACAACGGGGAAACCAGATCAAGCTGCGCGGCGGTGAACTGATAAAAAATGTCGCTCTGCTTTAGAAGATGGGAATATGAACTCATGTTGCCTCTGGGCCAGGCATTGTCGATAGGGTGCTTAGGGGTAGACCTTCGTAAGCCAATCCATCGGGTCCACCTGTACTCCATTAACCCATAATTCCCAATGAAGATGCGCACCGGTCACGCGACCGGTCCCGCCCACCAACCCGATGATCTGGCCCTGTTCCACCATCTGTCCCACCTGAACTTTAAACTCGGACTGATGCCAAAAGCCGCTGTACACACCCCAGCCGTGATCTATGATCGTGGCGTTGCCGCGGACGGTCAGGGGGCCGGCGAAGACGACTTTGCCAGCGGCAACGGCTGTAATCGGAAGTCCCGTCCCGCCGCCAAAATCCAGCCCGGAGTGGAAACCCTGGATGGTCAGATCCGTTCCCTGGCCGATATAGGTACGCCGATTGCCATACCGGGAGGTGAAATAAGTGGATTCGGCATATTGGATGGCAGGAGAAATGAACTCTCCGGACCAGAACTTTTCGGAGGTGGCCGGTTTCACAATGCCCAGGATCTGTTCCTGTTCGGGCTCGGTGGCGGCTGGATCGATCGTGGCTGGATCCACATATAAGAGCGGGTCTTCAGGGTAGTAGCCGCTGATCACCTGAACCAACTGCTCAAAGGATTGGGTGGAGCCATCAGGGAGGGATGCTTTCAGGGAGAGGGGGTAGAGGCCGGGCTCCAGGAGAGCGTGTACGCCCTGCAGGGCGACTTGTTGCGCATCATCCAGCGGAAAGAAATGCAATGGCTGGTCCACCAGGAGGCCCTCGAGAGTGATGCCGGGCAGGGACTTAACAATGATTTCGGTTGTGCCACCCTGTTTTATGGGCAGAGTGGTGATGCGGGCACCTTGAAACGCAGGAGGAAGGCCGGTAGCGGGTTCGCCAGACTGTTGGCCGGGGGCAAAAAGCGCATCTCCGGGGAGACCGTCCCAGGAACCCTGAAGGTTGTTAATGGCCTGCATGGTCCACGGGTCGCTGCCGCGTGTTGCAGCCAGCTCAAGGAGAGATTGGCCCGGAACCGGGCTGGCGCTATTGAGTGGAGGCGCGTTCTCCTGGCGGGGAAGGATCATGTTGGCGCCCACAAAAAACTCCGAGGGGCTGCTGAGATGGTTCAATTTGCGGAAGAGCAGCGGATCGATCTGGCTGCGACGCAGCAGGCTGCGATAGGAATCGCCCAGGTTCACCACCTCGGTATCCAGGACGCCGGTCACACCCTCCAACCCGGGGATCACCAATTCCTGACCTGCATCCAACTGATTGGGGTCATCTAAAGAGTTTGCTGCCAGCAGGTCAGAAAGGGATATATTGAAACGATCTGCGATGGAGGAGAGAGTATCTCCCGGTTGAACGATATATGTGGGACCGGATGTCGAACCCTGGGCGGCCGCAGGGGTGAGACTGCCCAGGATCAGGAGAAGGGAAAGGAGGATGGCTGAAATCCTACCCATGAACGATTTCCACCTGTTCACCCGGTAGATAATCATCCCAGCGGGAGGTGTGCAGTTCGAGGATATAGCGCGCCGGGAGGTGTGGGAAATAAGCGGGTTTCCAGGAACGCGCGATCACCCGGTCCACGACCACCCCGACTGAGTTGATCCAGAAGACTGACAGATCGAAGGGAACAAAGAACATATGGATGGAGGAATCCATCCGTGAGTCTCGGCCCTGGACGAGAAGCAGACCTTGTCCGGGTTCCAGACTGGAGCGAAACATCAGCCCACGCAGCCGGCAGAGGAAGGAATCGCAATAGATGACACCTGCGGGAGCCTGGATGGCACGCGTAAGATTTTTTATGAGGACAAGGTGGGACATTGGGAGCTTGGGGCACAGCGTTCACCCCGCAGGGCGTGCCCTAGGATTCGGTTTCCTGTGCGCCCAGCACTTTCTCCACGCTCTGCAGCAGTTCCTGAGGGCTGAAGGGCTTGGTGATGTAATCATCCACTTTGGCGATGTGCATGGCAAGCACACGGTCGATATTCTGGGCCTTGGCAGTGACCACGATGACCGGTATATGCCTGGTTTTTTCATCGGCTTTCATTTGCTGGTATACTTCCCAGCCATCCATATCGGGCATCATCAGATCCAGGAGAACCAGGTCGGGGAGAACCTGGCGAATGAGCCGAAGTCCCTCAATGCCGCCATCTGCGCCCTGGACCTCGAAGCCTCGGCGGCCCAGGATGAGGCGAATCAAATCGATCATTTCCTGTTCGTCTTCAACACAGAGGATGCGCTTCACAACGTTTCTCCCATGCACAGCCATTCTGGTGAAATAGTTTACCATAAAAGGCAATTGCGGCTCTGATGAAGATCATTACCTGGAATGTCAACGGACTGCGAGCCATCCTGGGAAAGGGAGCCCTGGAATGGGCGTGGGAACAGCGGCCTGATATCCTATGTTTGCAGGAGATCAAGACCAGGCCGGAACAACTGGGGGAGGCCCACCGCCTCGACCCGGATTACACGGCGATATGGAACCCGGCAGAAAGGCCCGGCTACAGCGGGGTCGCGACATTCCTGCGCTCGATTCGATTGCCTGCGGGAGAAATATGTCTGGGAATGGATGCGCCGCAATTTGACGTGGAGGGGCGCGTCATCCAGAGCCGGCATCCCGGATTCCGGCTGTTCAATATATATTTTCCCAACGGCGGACGGGGTTATGATCGGGTGATCTATAAGCTGGATTTCTATGCTCATCTGCTGGAACTGTGCGACAGGCTGCACAGCCAGGGCGAGGCGATCGTCATCACCGGGGATTTCAACACCGCGCACCAACCCATCGACCTGAAGAACCCAAAACAGAACGAGAATATCTCCGGATTTATGCCTGAAGAACGACTCTGGGTACAGAAGTTCCTGGATCACGGATTCGTGGATATTTATCGCAGGATGAATCCAGACCGGGTGCAGTACACTTGGTGGACCTATCGTATGGATGCCCGGCGGCGGGGGATCGGCTGGCGCCTGGACTATTTTCTGATCAGCCAGGCGCTCCTGCCGCGGGTCCGGGAGGTGACCATCCACGAAGATGTGCCAGGTTCGGATCATTGTCCTGTGGAATTGGATCTGGATTGAGGGCGGTTCCCGCCAAACCGGGCATTTAATAGGAGAGTATTAGAAATTTATAGAAAGAGGAAGTGCGATGACCCGTGGAAGGGGGGGACTTGGTATAATTCAGGAACTATCTGGAGGATTCCGTGAATTCACGAAGTCAATCTTTTGTCGTCTATTTTGTCCTCATCATTGCGATCGCGGCCATGCTATGGATGGGGTTCAGGCAGGATACTTCCACCGAGGAGCCCCTGACCATAAACGCGGTGGCCGAAGCAGTGAAAACCGGGACGGTAGCCCGTATCGTCATCGAAAGCGATGACAATATCCGGGTGGTCATGAAAAATGGGGCCGAAGCCGGGGTGGAATCGCACAAGGAACCGGGGGCGACCCTGGTGGATCAACTGATCAGCCTGGGCGTCACGCCGGAGCAGCTTTCCGCCAAAAACATGCAGATCGAGGTCAAACCGCCATCCCAATGGACCGGTCTGATCAGCGGCGCCTTATATATCCTGCCGGTGATCTTCATGGTGGGTGTGTTGTGGTTCATATTCCGCCAGGCGCAGGGCTCGAACAATGCCGCGATGTCCTTCGGCAAGAGCCGGGCGCGCATGTTCAGCGGGGAGCACCCAACGGTCACATTCGCGGATGTGGCAGGCGTGGAAGAATCAAAACAGGAACTGGCGGAGGTTGTCGAGTTCCTGAAGGAACCGCAGAAGTTCATCCAGCTTGGGGCGCGCATCCCGAAGGGTGTGCTGCTGGTGGGGCCGCCCGGAACCGGCAAGACCCTGCTGGCAAAAGCGGTATCCGGAGAGGCAGGGGTGCCATTCTTCTCCATCTCGGGTTCGGAGTTTGTGGAGATGTTCGTGGGCGTGGGCGCCAGCCGGGTGCGCGACCTGTTCGACCAGGCCAAGCGCCATTCCCCGTGTATTATCTTTGTGGATGAAATCGATGCAGTCGGACGCCAGCGCGGCGCGGGGTTGGGCGGCTCGCACGACGAGCGCGAGCAGACTCTCAACCAAATGCTGGTGGAAATGGACGGTTTCGACACCGACACCAATGTGATCATCATAGCGGCGACCAACCGGCCCGACATCCTCGATCCCGCGCTGCTGCGCCCCGGTCGCTTTGACCGGCGCGTGACCCTTGATCGTCCCGATGTAAAAGGTCGCGAGGCGATCTTGCGTGTGCATGTGAAGGGCAAGCCCCTGGAGACGAATGTGGATCTGGCCTCACTGGCGCGTGGAACGCCGGGCTTTGTGGGCGCGGATCTGGAGAACCTGGTCAACGAGGCTGCCATCCTGGCGGCGCGGCGGAACAAAAAATCCATCAGTCAATCGGAGATGGAGGAAGCCATCGAACGCGTGGTGATGGGACCGGAGCGCAAGTCGCGGCTGATCTCGGATGAAGAGAAGCGCATCATCGCCTATCACGAAGCCGGGCACGCCGTGGTGGCGAACGCCATCGCAGAAGCCGACCCGGTGCAGAAGGTGACCATCGTAGGGCGCGGGCAGGCCGGCGGCGTTACCTGGTTCCGGCCGGACGAAGACCGCCTCTTAATGTCGCGCAAAAAGCTGCAGGCTACACTGGCAATGGCGCTGGGGGGACGAGCAGCCGAGGAACTGATTTTCGATGACATCACCTCGGGCGCCTCGAACGATATCGAACAGGTCACCCGCATGGCCCGCTCCATGGTCACGCGGCTGGGAATGAGCGACAAGCTCGGCAACATGTCATACGGACAGAAGGAAGAGCTGATCTTCCTGGGCCGGGAGATCTCCGAGCAGCGCGATTATTCGGAGGCTGTGGCGGAGCAGATCGACCGGGAAGTCCGCAGGATCGTGGACGATTCGTACAAGTTGGCGCAGGCGATGCTGGTCAAATATCGCGGGCAGTTGGAAGCCATTGCCCAGAAGCTGCTGGAGGTGGAATCCATCACCCGGGAGGAATTCGAAGCGATCTTCCCGCCGCCTCACCCCAAGCGCAGTGGTACGCCCCAGGTAATTGCCGAGGCTGCATGACAATATAATTCTCCGGTCTTCCTGGGCCGGAGAATTTTTTTATAAGAATCAGGGCTGGCGAGGGGCCGACTCGAGCTTGTTCTTTTCAGCGAGGCTCAATTTAAGGTGGATCTCTCTTAAGAGCGAATCGAGTTCAAAAGGCTTCCGGATAAAGGCATCATACGGAGCAAGAGAGGTCATCCCGGCTTCGAGATCGTGATCTCCGGCGGTCACAAAGATGATCGGGAGCCTCTTATATCCGGGCAGCTTGCGGATCCTGGCCCCCAATTCATAACCGGTAGTGTCAGGCAGGTGCAGATCGATCATGGCGAGATCCAGTCTGCCCTCGGCAAGTATCTTGAGTGCCTCAGCCCCATCCGGGGCTTGTACAACCGAAAACCCCGAGGCTTCCAGAACACTTTGAAGCAGCCGTCGGTTGTCGACATAATCATCCACATATAGGATGGTCTTTTTTTGCTGCATGCATGCCTTC
>CAYMQX010000192.1:0-6365 GCA_964392495.1 uncultured Anaerolineaceae bacterium | reverse complement strand
TGAGGTCTGTGTCGTGCCCTGGAAGGAATTCGATCCAGGGAGTCTGAAGGCGCGAACCGGTTTTTTCAGCCTGAGCCCGCGTTCCATCCTCGATACTTTTTCTGTAAGGATGGCCGGCGAGATCAGCCGGACGTTGCAGGGATCGAAATTCGACCTGGTGATCGCCTCCCAGCTTCCAATGGCGGCTTATTATCGTTACTTCCATGGGGTTCCGGCTTTGTTCGAGGAGCTTGAGTTGGGACTGGCCTTCCAGGATCTGCCTCAATCCCGGGGCTGGAAGGAAAAATTTCGCCACGGGCTTACGCAGCTCAAATTACGGTTCTATCTTGGCCGGCTTCTGAGCGGTTTCAAAGCGGTGACGGTCGTATCCGAGAGGGAGCGGGATCTGGCATCGAGGCTTTTCTCAAGGGTCGATCATATAATGGTGGTGCCCAACTGTATCGACTTTGAGGATTATCAGAAAGCCCCGGCGGGGGAACGCTGCAACCGCCTGATCTTTACCGGTTCGTTCCGTTATGAAGCCAATTATGAAGCCATGCGCTGGTTCGTTGGACAGGTGTTCCCTCGCATCCTTGAACAGAAACCCGGCATGGAGTTGGTGATCACCGGGGACCATGCCGGTCTTCCTTTCCCATCAGATGAGAATATTATCCTGACGGGCCATGTGAAGGATATTCGGGGGATGATCTCTTCCTCGGCAGTGTCAATCGCACCGATGCTAAGCGGAGGTGGGACGCGGCTGAAGATCCTTGAAGCGATGGCGCTCGGAACCCCGGTCGTGGCGACTTCCAAAGGTGCGGAGGGATTGGCCGTGCGGGGAGGGGAACATGTATTGATCGCGGATGACCCGGCTGCATTCTCGGCCTGCGTCCTGCGCCTGCTTGGTGATGAAAAGCTGCGCGGTGATCTTTCCGTGAGGGCCAGGTGCCTGGTACAGGAACAGTACAGCTGGGGACCTGTGCTTCCAGGATTTCTGCAGCTTGTAGAATCGCTTGATGAACAGGATATAGCTGGATGATCAAGCCCTTGTCAAGAACATGAGCTCCCAACGTAAATCACAATCGGGGTTTCAAATTACTGTTCCTGGCCGGAACTGGGTCCAGGCCGGTATCGTCGCGGCAGCCCTGGTGCTCAGCATTGCGGCAGCTTATTGGGGATCTATCAAAGTCCATATTCTGCTCCTCGTGGCGCTTGCAGGAACAGGCAGCCTTCTGGCGCTTCTTTACCATCCTCCGTTGGGATTGATCCTGATCATGGTGGCCGGCATGTTCATCCCCTTCAAGGGGCCTGGTGGACTTAACGCCTCCATTCTATCGGTGATACTTGTGTTTGCGCTATGGCTGCTGGATATGTTCGTGGTCAAGCGGGAATTCCGGTTTGTCCGGTCACGGGCGCTGCGACCCGCAGTCCTTTTCATGGGTGTTTGCATCCTCGCCTTTGCCCTCGGACAGATTCCCTGGTTCATCTTTGCCAACCAGGCTCCTCTGGATGCGCAGATCGGCGGCTTTGCGATCTACTTTTTCCTGCTTGGCTCAATGGTCATGACGGCGCATTTAATTTCGGATATCCGCTGGCTCAAAGGCATGTTATGGCTGTTTACAGGACTGGGTTATGCATATGTATTTGGACGGGTTCTCGGACTATCCTTCATAGACAAGCTATTCCAGCACGGAGTCTATGCAAACAGTATCTTCTGGATGCTGCTGATCTGCCTGCCCCTGAGTCAGGCAATATTTAATCATGACCTCAAGCCGCGCCTCCGCATCCTGCTCTTTGTGCTGGTAGGGTCTGCATTTTATGTTGGCATGACGCAGCAGGGGGATTGGAAGTCGGGCTGGGTGCCGGCGGCCGCGGCAGCCGGGGTCCTGGCAGCGCTGCGCTTCAAGCGCCTGATCCCCCTTGCCATACCGGTTGGGATCGCGATCGCGGCCTACCTTTCCAGGGATCTCATTTCAACCGACCTTTACAGTTGGGGCACCCGCCTGGATGCATGGATCATCGTGCTCCAGATCAGCAAAGTCAGCCCCATCATTGGGATGGGCTTTGCCAATTATTACTGGTATGCGCCGCTGTTTCCGATCCGGGGATATGCCATCCGGTTCAATTCACACAGCCAGTATGTGGATATTATCGCCCAGACGGGGATCCTGGGACTGCTGTGTTTCTTCTGGCTGCTCTATGAAGTCGGGCGGCTGGCGTGGAGGCTTGGCAAGGAGCTTCCAGATGGATTCAGTAAAGCATACTCCCATGGAATATTTGCCGGCATCTTCGGGGCGCTCATGGCTTCCTTCCTGGTGGATTGGCTGCTGCCGTTCGCCTATAATATTGGTCTGGAAGGTGCCCGGGGAAGTGTGATGCTGTGGATATTCTTTGGGGGGCTGGTAAGCCTCGAGCAGATGCATATTGCTGGTCAAAAATCGGCTGTGGAACTCGCACCAGGGGAGACCAATGCGTTACCATCAAGATAATTATCTCAGGGAGGATACATGGAGGAATTGATCGGCTTGATCCCCGCGGCGGGGAAGGGAGTCCGCCTGGGACTGCCATACCCCAAAGAACTTTACCCGGTCATCCGGAACAATCACTACAAGCCCATCTCGCAGTTTGTGGTGGACAACCTCGTCAATGCCGGCTTGAAGCACATCGTTTTTGTGGTCAACGAGACCAAGCACCAGTTGATGGGGTATTTCGGGAGCGGACAACGGTTCGGATGCGACATCAGCTATGTCGTCCAGGAAGTTGTGGAAGGGCGGACCAAATCGACCTCTCCCGGACTGGCGAACGCGCTGGATTCCGCCTATCACCTGGTGAAAGGGAAGACTGTCTTCTTTGGGATGGCAGACACACTGATGCAGCCTGGGGATGTGTTCAGGCAGGTGCATGCGGCGGCCCGGCCTGAAGATGATGTCCTATTTGGCATGTTCGCCACGAGCCGCCCCGATAAATTCGGCATGGTGCGCATGGATGAGGAGAACCGCGTAATTAAGATTGACGACAAGCCCAAAACAACGTCCTTGACCGAAATGTGGGGCTGCATCGTCTGGAGACCTGCATTCACAGAATACCTGCACCAGCGGGTATGTGAAGAAGGCGTCTCCGATTTTGCAAAGATCATGAATGATGCGATCGCGAGCGGGATGTGCTTCAGGGGGGTGCCCATGCCCGATGGAACTTATATCGATCTGGGAACCTATGAAGAGATCGCGGAGCTGGATAAAAAGTACAGGGAGGAATGAGGATGCAGGCAACAATTGTGCAGGGCGGAATCCCGGGGGAGAGTGGGACCGGTCTTGTAAATATGTCCATTGTGCTGGTGTGCTGGAACAATAAGGCTTACCTTGATCCATGCCTGAAGTCGCTGTACGATGCGGATTTAAAGAGCTCGTTTGACGTCATCGTGGTGGATAATGGCTCCACCGATGGCAGCCAGCAGATGCTGGCACAGAAATACCCGGATGTGAGGCTGATCCAGAATGCCATGAATGTAGGCCTGGGAAAGGCCAGCAATCAGGGGATTGAGGCGACCGCAGGACGTTACATTCTGCTGTTGAATAACGATACCCTGGTAAACCGGCCTGGGTTGGACCTGCTCGTGGAGTTCCTTGACGCGCATCCCGAGGCGGGAGCCGCGGCCGGAAAACTGCTCAATCCGGACGGCACTTTTCAATCGGGATATGCGCCTTTCTCGACGCTGCTCGAGGAATTCCTGATCGCGACGCATATCGGGGAGATCCTTTGGCCGGGTTATCCCTCCCATGGGGTGTCGAACGAGATTAAGGCAACCGGTTGGCTGAGCTCGGCCTGCCTGCTCCTCCGCCGCAGCGCCTTGAACAAGGTGGGATTACTGGATGAGAGATATTTCATTTATGGGGATGAAGCCGACCTGCAGTACCGATTGAATAGAGCAGGTTGGAAAGTTTATTATCTGCCAACTTCGTCCATCATCCATTTTGGCGGACGCAGCATGGACCGCTGGAAACGACGCAAGATGGTGTACCGGGGGAAAATGCTTTTTTACAAAAAAAACTACGGTTTTCCCAGGACCCTTCTCCTGCGCATCCTGTTCTTTATGATGAGCATGTTGAAACTGCTGGTGTGGGTGGTGGGTTTCCTCGTGCCATCCAAAAACGCCCAGGCGAAGAAGGAACTGCGCTCGAATCTGGATGTGATGGGCTTGTGCCTGAATCTAAAATAACGGCGTAAGGGCCGCACGGAAACCATGGAAATATTATTCCTTACCCAAATCATTCCTTTTCCTCCTGACGCAGGCCCGAAGGTGAAGACCTATCATGTTTTGAGGGCATTAATCGGGCAGGGACATGCCGTGACGCTGGTCTCGTTTGTACGACCTGAGGAGCGCGAGCACATTCCGTTTCTGCGATCGCTCTGCAAAGAGGTGCATGTGGTGCCACTTCAGCGGTCGCGGTTGGCGGATCTTGGATATGGCATGGTGAGTATGATCGGGAACCGCTCATTTCTGATAGAGCGGGATAACCTGCCGGCATTGCAGGTGCTTGTGGACCGACTGGTGAGGGAACATGCCTTTGACTTCATCCATGCAGACCAGCTCACAATGGCCCAATTCGCGCTCCGGGGTGCCGCCGCAGCAAAAGGGAAGAAGCCCAGAGTGATATTTGACGCTCATAATGCGGTATGGACCATTGTTGAACGGATGCAAAAGAACGTACCATGGTTCTTAAAGCCGGTGGTCAAAATGGAGGCGATGCGCATCAAGCGTTATGAAGGAAAGCTCATGTCATCTGTGGATCATGTCCTGGCGGTCACCGAAATCGATAAAACCTACCTGCAGGAAGCCAGGGAGTATGCAGAAGACTCCAGGGACCAAGCCGCAGCACCGACCAGCGTCATTCCGATTGCCGTGGACACACAGAAGCTAAGACCCATCCACCGTAAATCTGGATCCAAGAACATAGTGACCCTGGGAACGCTTCATTATCTGCCCAATGCAGATGGGATTCGCTGGTTCATGAACGAGGTCTTTCCACTAGTTCGCCAAAGTATACCGGATGCCACCCTCACGATTATAGGAAAGAATCCCCCTAGAGACTTTCTGGAGAAGGAAAAGCAAAATCCGGGCGCGATCAAGGTGACCGGATATGTCCCCGACCTGACGCCATATTTCGAACAAAGCGCGCTGATGGCAGTTCCCGTTCGCGCAGGCGGCGGGATGCGGGTACGCATCCTGGAGGCCTTTGCAAGCGGGATGCCTGCCATCACCACCAGTGTGGGGCTGGAAGGAATTGAAGCTGTGAGGGACCTGGATGTGCTGGTGGAAGACGAGCCTGTAAACTTTGCGCGGCGGATCTGTGGGCTGCTTAATAACCCGGCTCAACAAGAACTGCTTGCAAGGAATGGCCGGCACCTGGCTGAAACCAGATACGACTGGCAGGTTGTCCTTTCCGCCATGAGGCGTATCTATGAATAGCACAGTCATGCGGGCAAAGGCCCCTGCAGTAGTCCTATGGGAGGCGATCTTCCAGCGACCGCTTGTCCTGATCATCCTGATCGCTGTTTCCCTTCGGGTAAGTGTCGCGTTTGTCATGGGAAATGCGGTCGTTGAGTTGCCTGGCATCTTTGATCAGATTTCGTACCACAACCTTGCCCTGCGGGTTGTAGGCGGTCACGGATTCACCTTTGGTGAGATGTGGTGGCCAATTACGGCGGCCAATGCCCCCACGGCTCATTGGAGCTTTCTCTATACACTTTTCCTTGCACTGATTTACAAGTTGATTGGCCTGCAACCTATCGTAGTGCGGCTGATCCAGGCTGTCCTGGTGGGCGTCTTGCATCCATGGATCATCTTTCGAATCGGTGAGAAGGTCTTCAACCGGGGGGCGGGTTTGGCCGCTGCAGCAATATCCGCGATTTATGTCTATTTCTTCTATTACGGGGCGGCGCTGATGACCGAGCCGTTCTATATCACCGGGATCTTGTTCAGTTTGTACCTTGCGATCCGGCTGGCAGAAGAGCCGGATAAAAAGCGCAATTGGTCTCTGGGGCTTGCGCTCGGTATTTCGGTCGGCATAACCCTGCTGCTGAGGCAGGTGTTCCTATTGTTTCTTCCATTCCTTTTTGGCTGGATTTGGATCAGGAAATTCCGGCTTGACAGGAGACTGTCCCTTGCGGCCACTCTTTTATGTCTTGCAGTCATCGGATTATTTGTTGCCCCTGTCACGCTGTATAACTATTCGCGCTTCGGACGCTTTGTGCTTCTCAATACCAATTCGGGATATGCCTTCTTCTGGGGTAACAACCCGATCTATGGAACGAGGTTCATCCCGATCCTCTCCACCGAGGAATACCGGGAAATGATCCCTGTAGAGGTGCGCAATCTGGATGAGGCC
>CAYMQX010000191.1:3715-6379 GCA_964392495.1 uncultured Anaerolineaceae bacterium | reverse complement strand
GGGTTCTCCCCCGGCGGAGGCATTTTAACGCCCGATGATCGTAATTTGTAAAAAAAAAGGGGCCTTCCCTGTCAGTTCGATGCCTGGGCTGGCAGCACAACAAAGAACGAGGATCCCTCCCCGGCTTTTGATTCCACCCAGATGCGCCCCTGGTACCCGTCCACAATGGATTTGACGATCGCCAGACCCAGGCCGGTACCGGTCACCCCCTCGGGGACATTGCTGGCGCGGAAGAACTTGTCGAAGATGCGCCCCTGTTCATCCTTGGGGATGCCTGGTCCCGTATCCCTCACCTCGATGATGACCTGTTCGTCGCGCGTCCCGATCCCTACATGCACGCTGCCCCCGGGCGGGGTGTATTTGATCGCGTTCCCCACCAGATTGTCCAGCATCTGTCGGATGCGGATGGGGTTTGCCCGTATCGCCGGGATGCCGGAGGCCAGCACCGAGGTCAGTTTAATATTGCTGTCCCTGGCCTGGGTCTCGAAGGTATCCAGTGTGTATTTAAGCACGCTATCGATCCAGACGGTCTCGCGCCGCAGGTCATGGCCGGCCTCCAGCCGCCCCAGATCAAGCAGGTCGTTGACCAGCGTGGTGATGTGCTGCACGCTGGCCTCGATGCGCCTCAGGAACTCATGCTGCTGTTCCGAGAGCGGGCCGATGCGGTCGATCAACTCTGCATACCCCAGCAGGGCCGTCAGCGGTGAGCGCAGGTCGTGGGATACGGTGTGGACGAAGTCGCTCTTCATCCGGTCCAATTCTTTAAGGTAGGAGATGTCCTGCATGGTAATGGCCGCCCCAATGCCCGGGATGGGCGTAAACTGGGCGTTCAGCACCTGCCCGTTGTCCAGGTTGATCTCGTGATATTTCAGGGGTTCTCCCGCCGCCCGTACCATCAGGGCGTTCAGGTCGGGGTGGGGGATTACCTCCAGCACAGGCCGTCCGTTGGTCTGTTTATCTGTGATCTGGTATAGCTCCCGGATGGCCGGGTTCATGAACATTACCTTGTTCTGGGTGTCCAGCACGATCACGCCGTCCTGGATGTTCGAGAATATGGCTTCATAGCGTGCCAGGTCGGCTTCGGAGACTCGCACCCGTTCCTCCAGAGAGGAAGTGGTGCGTTTGACCTCGCGTCGGAGCCAGTCTCCCAACCGCCGTGCCCGCTTCAGACTGGCCTCCACAGATTCGCGGATATCCTCGGCGCGCAGCGGCGGCTCCAGGTATCCGGAAAGCCCCGCGTTCAGCGCCTCTCTGGCGAGGCTGGCGCGTTCCTTCCCGCCGAAGAGCAGGATCGGCAGCGTGGGAAAACGCTCCAGCATCTCACCCGACAAACGAAGACCCTCTTCCCCGGCGAAGTTCACGCCGATCAGGATGAGGGCCGGGTTATGGCTATCCAGTGCCTTGTGCAGTTCGTCGTTATCCGGGACAATGACCACTTCATACCTGGTTGTGTTCAGTGCCCTTTTCATCAATTGCAGTGTGGGCAAATCGTCCAGCGCCAGCAATAGCAATTCTTTGTCAGGCATGGGGTTTATTTTTTGAGGGAGGGTGCTTCAGAAGGTACTGTCTTTTCGGAGGCGCGGGTCAGGCGCTGCAGGGCTTCCTTTACAGCCTGGAGTGCTTGTTTTTGAGCTTCGTTCAGTTTCCCCGGTTTCTCGGTCAGCACAAGGTTCAGCGGGTAGCTGGCTGCCTGCACCTCGTTGACCGCCGCGGAGCGCATCCGCTCCAGCAGGGCATTCTGTTGTTTCTCTCCGGCCCGCGCCTTCTGGACCGATTGCTCCAGGGCCCGGAACAGACGGGCGTTCACCAGCGAGGTCGATGCAAAATCGGCGATGGCCTCCAGCAGGGTCTGGGCCTCCTGGTTGATCTCCACGTTCGCCTTGCGCACCACGATCATCAGCCCAATCACCTCGCTCTGGGCCTTGATGGGGATCACCCCCGCCGACTGTCCGAGCGCGGAAATGCGGAACTGCTCCAGCGCCTTGCCGTTCAGCACCAGTGTCTCGCCTGAAAGTGCCACCAGCGAGCTGACCCCGTCATCCAGGGTCTGGTTGATTTTCTTCGACCAGCCCTCGGGCAGATAGCTGTACGCCCTGAGCAGGAAGTCGTTGCTGCGCTCGTCCCGCAGAGCCAGCCAGCCGATATCGGCCTCCGAGACCCGCAGGGCGGCCTCCAGGATGCGCTTGAACAACTGCTGCTGGTCGGTGAGCAGCACCACGGCCTTGCCGGTCGCCAGGATCGTCGTCAGTTGTTGTACTTTGCGCTGCAGCTCATCGTTGATATTCTTCAGCCTCTGGTCCAGCCTCTGCCGGGCGCGCGATTCGCGGGTCTGGTGCAAGGCCCGTTCCACGACCGCCGCCACCTCGGCGTCCCGTGCCGGCCAGAAGAGCACATCGTTGGCCCCCAGGCGGAATGCCTGGATCACATCGTTCTCCTGGCCTTTCTCTGCGATGACGATCAGCGGAGCGCGGATGCCCTGCGAGGACAGGGCTACCAACAGGTCCTTCCCGCTCAGGCCGCGCAGGTTCAGGTTGGCCAGGATCAGGTCCGGCGCCGCGTGCAGGGCCAGCTTGACCGCCGCCGCCCCATCCTGAGCCAGGGATACCTCGTATCCCAGGGGCTTGAGTGTCTGCCGCACGATCAGGTCACTGATATCGGGGTCGC
>CAYMQX010000191.1:0-3615 GCA_964392495.1 uncultured Anaerolineaceae bacterium | reverse complement strand
GGTGGCGCGAAGGCGTCATCTACCAGATCTACCCGCGCTCCTTCGCCGATGGCAATGCCGACGGCCTGGGTGACCTGCCCGGCATCGCGGCACGCCTTGATTACCTCGCCGACCTTGGGGTGACTGCCCTCTGGCTCTCCCCCTTCTACCCGACACCCGACAAGGATTTTGGCTACGACATCTGCGACTACACGGACGTCGATCCTCGCTTTGGCACCCTGGATGATTTCCAGCGTCTGTTGGAAGAGTCCCATACCCGCGGTCTGCGCCTCATCATTGACCAGGTCCTCAACCATACCTCCGATCTCCATCCCTGGTTTCTGGAATCCCGCCTCTCGCGCGAGAATCCCAGGTCCGACTGGTATCTCTGGAGCGATTCCATCCCCAATAACTGGCAGTCTGTCTTTGGCGGCTCTGCCTGGAACTGGTCTCCGGAACGCCGCCAGTATTACTTCCACATGTTCCTGCGCGAACAGCCCGACCTCAACTGGCGTAATCCAGAGGTGCGGTCGGCGATGCTCGAAGTCCTCCGCTTCTGGCTCCAGCGCGGCGTGGACGGTTTCCGCCTGGATGTGTTCAACGCCTACTTCAAGGATCAGGCCCTGCGCAGCAACCCCTTCAAGCCCGGCTTGCGCGCCTTCGACCGCCAGCGCCATATCCATGATGTGGATCGCCCCGAAATGGTCCCCCTCCTTCAGGAATTCCGCCGCCTGCTGGTCTCCTTCCCCGAGCGCTATGCCGTGGGCGAGACCTTCCTCTCCGGGCCCGGCAGGATCGAAAAATATGTCGGCCCCGACCGCCTCCATGCCGCCTTCGATTTCGGCCTCACCGGTAGCCCCTTCCGCCCCGCAGCATTGCTCCGGCATTTGCAGGCCGCCTATACCCTGGAGCGCCAGCACGGCGTCTGGCCGACCCACGTGCTTGGCAATCATGATGTCCCCCGCATGGCGACCCGCCATGGATTGAGGGAGGGGGATGAACGTCTCAAGCTGATGATGGCCCTTCTGCTCACCCAGCGCGGCACTCCCTTCTTATATTACGGCGATGAGATCGGGATGCGCGACCTTCACCTGCGCCGGAGTGAGATCCTCGACCCGCCTGGACAGAAATACTGGCCCTTCTACAAGGGCCGCGATGGTTGTCGCGGCCCCATGCAGTGGGATGACTCTCAATACGCCGGCTTCTCCTCTTCCAAGCCCTGGCTGCCCGTTCACCCGGACTACATCCGGCGCAATGTGGAAGCCCAGCAGGCTGACCCTGCCTCCCTGCTCAACTTTACGCGCGCCCTCCTGCGCCTCCGCCGCGAGCATCCCGCCCTGCGCCACGGCCCCTTCATTTCTCTGGACGACAGTCCCACTGACTCCCTCCTCTACCTGCGCCCCGACCCTGCCGGGAGTATCCTGGTCGCGCTGAATTTCAGCGCCCGCGAAAATCAAGTCCGGCTTCCCGCCTCTTATGTGGATTGCGGCTGGGAACTTCTTCTCTCCAGCCATCCTGCCGCAAGCCAGCGCCTTAGGGCGGACCGCCTGTCCCTTCAGCCCTATGAGGCCTGCCTGTTGTGGAGCGACCGGTTGTGAAGCCTGTACCCAACTTTTCTCTATATAATATCGCCGCGGTGATCCCGGCATACCGCGTGGAGGCCGAGATCGACCACGTGCTTGGCACCCTGCCCTCTTTTTTGCGGCACATCATCGTGGTGGACGACGCCTCCACCGATGCCACCGCCGCGCGTCTGTCCGCCCTCGTGCAAAACGACGCGCGCATCCTCCTGCTCACACACACCCGCAATCAGGGTGTGGGCGCGGCCGTGGCGACCGGTTTTCGCAAGGCCCTTGAGTTGGGGGCGCAGATCGTGGTCAAGGTGGACGGCGATGGCCAGATGGATCCCGCCTTCCTCCCCGCTCTTCTTACCCCCCTGATCGCCGGGCGTGCAGATTATGCCAAGGGCAACCGCTTCCGTGATTTTGCCGCCCTCCGGAACATGCCTCTCGGCCGGCGTATCGCCAACCTGCTCTTGAGCTTCACCTCCAAGGCGGCCAGCGGCTACTGGAGCTGTTTCGATCCCGCCAATGGCTACTTTGCCATTCGCTCGGAGGTGCTCGCCCAACTCCCGCTGGAGCGCGTGGAACGCCGCTACTTCTTCGAGACCTGGATGCTTGCCAACCTGTACCTTCTCGGCGCGCTGGTCGTGGATGTCCCCATGCCCGCCCGCTATGGCAGCGAGACCTCCAACCTCTCCATGCAACACGCCGCGGTGGAGTTCCCGCTTAAGCTGCTGTCGACGCTTGGGCGCAGGCTCTGGCTGAGGTACTTCATGTATGATTTCTCCATGATGTCCGTCTATTTGATCACCGGCATTCCCCTGATCCTCTTCGGGTTGATCTTTGGGACCCTCAAGTGGATCAAATACAGCGGGTTGGGGCTCCCCGCGCCCACCGGCACGGTGATCCTGCCCACCCTCGCCATCATCCTCGGCATACAGATCCTGCTCTCCGCCATCGAGATCGATGTAAATTCCGTTCCCCGCCAGCCCCTCACCGAGCCTTTGGAGTGACCCGGGCGGACCCTCCGCTCCTTGCCAATTCTGCGGCACACAGTATACTTTCCTTATGGAGGACCTGCCCTACCTGCCAGGGACCTTTCCGGCCAATCCCGGGCCGCTGGCGCGCTTCCTGCCCATGCTGGAAGAAGGCACCGCAGCCAGTTGGCTCGCCGGCCGCTTCCCGCGCGGCAGTTGGATCCTGGATCCCTTCGGCGCCTCGCCCCGCCTCGCACTTGAGATCGCCCGCGCCGGCTATCGCCTCCTGGTCACCGCCCATAACCCCATCACCCGTTTTCTGATCGAGACCGCCGCCTCCACGCCCTCCGAAGCAGACCTCAACGCTGCCCTGGCAGACCTGGCCGCCGCGCGCAAAGCTGATGAGCGCCTCGAAACCCACCTGCGCGCCCTCTATTTCACCGCCTGTGAGCAGTGTGGGACACAGGTGCAGGCCCGCGCTTTCCTTTGGAACAGGGATTCGGAGATGCCCTACGCGCGCGACTACCTCTGCCCGGCCTGCGGCGATGAAGGCGAGCGCCCCACCCGTCTGGAGGATGACGAGCGTGCCCGCGAAATGAAGCGCACCGCCTCTCTGCACTCCTCCCGTGTATTGGAACGGGTGGCGCCTGTGGGCGACCCCGACCGCGAGTACGCAGTCGAGGCCCTGCAGGTCTATCTGCCGCGGCCCCTGTATGCCCTGACCACCCTCATCAACCGGCTGGAAGGGCTGAACCTCCCGCCGGAGCGCCGCCGCCTCCTCATCGCCCTCCTCCTAGCTGCCCTGGATGCCGGAAATTCCCTCTGGTCTGCAGACCGCCAGCGCCCCCGGCGCTTAAGCGTCCCCAACCAGTTCCGCGAGCACAACCTCTGGATGGCCCTCGAGGCCGCGGTGGGCTTGTGGCTGGATCCCGGCTCCCCGGTCCCGCTGGAGGCCTGGCCTAATAAGATCCCCGAGGCTGGCATCTGCCTCTTCACGGGACGGCTGAAGACCCTTGCCGAAGAGGTCCGCAAGGAGATACCGATCCAGGCGGTGGTGGCGGCCCTGCCGCGCCCCAACCAGGCCTTCTGGACGCTCT
>CAYMQX010000190.1:0-6384 GCA_964392495.1 uncultured Anaerolineaceae bacterium | reverse complement strand
AACAGGATAGCCTCGTGTCAAGGATGAGATTAGTTTTTTTTCCTGGTCCTTGGTCCAAACATATTCCCTCTGAAACTCCGGGAGTACATTATCCTGCTTGCTGATCCCATCAAGAATCTCACTGATTTTCATGCATAAAACTCCTGGGCGCGATCATGGCAGACCCTCTGAAGAGTCCTGTGTTGGCAGTATACAATGGAAAATCGCCCCGTCTTTATATCGCCATGAGTCTGTAATTGTAACAAATACGCAATCAGCAGCAAGTCCCCCCACCATCCTTACCTGCCCATGGAGTACAATACCCCTCATCCAAAATTCCCTGGAGGCGGAGTACATGACTGCGATCTTCCCCAGCGCGGAATGGCTGGAAGCCCTCATGCTGCGGCTCAACACGGACGCACGTTATGCCCAGGTCGCAAAAAATTGGGAGGGCGACCTGTTCTTCTTTATCGAGCCGGAAGGAAACCTCAAGGAACAGATCACTTTTTACCTCGACCTGTTCCACGGCGCCTGCCGGGGCGTCGAATATCTTTCTGATCCGGCCGCGCATCCGCATCCGGCTTTTACCCTGCGCGCCAAATACCATGATATTACCGGCATCCTGACCGGTAAGCTTCATCCGATGACCGCCATGATGACCAACAAGCTGCGCGTGCAGGGTTCGATGGCCTATATGATGCGCAGCGTTCCCACCGTCCTGGATTTTGTCCGCTGTGCCGCCGAGAACACCGAGGCGATCCTCTAGCCTATGCAGCCGATCCTCCATATCGATCTCTCCACCGGACATGCCTGGGAGAGCACTGTACCGGTGGAGTGGGAGCGCAAGTTTCTGGGCGGGGCCACCCTGGCCGCTCGCTTGCTCTATGATTCGCTCACCGAAGAACTTGACCCACTCTCGCCGGAGGCGCCCCTGCTCTTCATGACCGGGCCTCTGACCGGCACTTCGGGTCCCACCACGGGGAGGTTCGTCATTTGCGGCAAGTCACCTGCTACCGGGCTTTGGGCCGAATCGCATATCGGCGGATTCTGGGGACCGGAACTGCGAAAAGCCGGCTACGCAGGTCTGTGGATCACCGGGCGGCTGGAAAAACCCGGTTGGATCTGGCTCCACGATGGGCAGGTCGAGATCCGCGGCGCCTCTGACCTGTGGGGTCTCGACACCTATGAAACCCAGGAGCAGGTCCGGGCTCAGACTGCCCGGTCCGGGACGCGCGTCTGTGCGATCGGGCCGGCAGGCGAGAACCGTGTCCTCTTTGCCTCCATCATGTGCGACCATGGACGTCTTGCCGGACGCACAGGCCTGGGCGCGGTGATGGGTTCCAAAAATCTGAAGGCCGCAGCGGTGCGCGGCACAGGGACCATCCCGGTCTTTGACTTGGCGCAGTATGCTCCCCTGCGCTCTGCGGCCAACCGCGCCCTGAAAACCGATAACCAGGCAAGGGTCCTTCATGAGACGGGGACTGCCGGTGTGGCTGATTACTCTGAATACCTGGGCGCGATGCCGGCCCAATACTACTCACGTGGAGCCTTCCCCGATGTCGACCGCATATCGGGCAGCAGCATGGCAGAGACCATCCTCACCGGGACCTCCGCCTGCCAGGGATGCGTCATTGCCTGCGGGCGGGTCGTCAAACTCGATGACGGAGTCAAGCGTAAGGGACCGGAGTTTGAGACGATCGCGGGCTTTGGTCCCAACCTGCTCATCAACGACCTGCCCGGGATCGTCCAGTTGGGAGAGACCTGCGATCGTCTCGGCATGGATACGATCAGCGCCTCCAACACCATCGGTTTGGCATTCAGGCTCTATGAACTGGGGACCCTCACCTCCACTGATACCGGCGGCCTTGCGCTGGATTGGGGAAAGATCGAGGTGGTAAAACGGCTGCTGCCGATGATCGCAAATCGGGAGGCCTTGGGGGACCTGCTGGCTGATGGTGCGCTGCGTTTTGGAAGGCATTTTGAGGCCGAGGACCAGGCCGTTCAGGTCAATGGACTGGAAGTGGCCTATCACGACCCGCGCGGCGTCTCAGGCATGGCCCTGTCGTATGCCACCTCACCGCGTGGTGCCTGCCATAACCAGTCCGACTACTTCTTTATGGACTGGGGCGAGACGAAGCCGGAGATCGGGATCGGGTACTTTGAGCGCCACGCCGGGGCGGAGAAATCCGCCAATGTCATGCGCCACCAGGACTGGCGTACCGTCTTTGATGCTCTGACGGTATGCACCTTTGCCAATGTGGAGCCGGGCATGCTGGCTGCATTGGTCAATGCGGCCTGCGGCCTGGAGTGGAGTGTGGAGGACTTGATGACCTTCGGGGAACGCGGTTGGACTTTGAAGCGGCTCCTGAATCATCGTATGGGATTGGAGGGCTCCGCCGACCGCCTGCCGCCGCGCCTTTTGGAGCCGCTCCCGGATGGAGGCTCGGCGGGTTTTGTCCCGGACCTGGGCAACATGCTTTATGCTTATTACATGGAGCGCGGCTGGGACCTAAAAACGGGCCGTCCACTTCCGGAAAAGCTGGCAGCGCTGGGCCTTGCAGATCTCGACCCGGCCATACAATCTGTAAAATGATCTGAGATTTCACTTTGGAGACCCCATGAAACTTGTTACTGTTGAGCAGATGAAAGCCATTGAAACCGAGGCCGATCAGCAGGGCCTCAGCTACACCGACCTGATGGAGAACGCCGGACGCGAGTTGGCAAATGCCATCTCCGACCTGGTCGCAATTGAGGACGACGAAGAAGCCTCTGTCCTGGCTCTGGTCGGGCCGGGCAACAACGGCGGGGACGCCCTGGTAGCGCTTGCGCATCTGGCCGCGGAGGGTTGGTCTGCAAAGGCTTATCTGGTGAAACGCAAGGTCAAGGGCGACGAACTGGTCCAGCGGTTCACAGCGATGGGCGGCGAAGTCATCGAGTCCGCCAAAGACGATGACCATGCCTCCCTGCGTGAGAGGCTTGCGGAAGTCAACGTCCTTGTGGATGGCCTGCTCGGGACCGGTGTCAAGCTGCCCCTAAAAGCCGATATCGCCGGCGCGCTCTCAGCGGTCAGGACCGCACTCGATGAGTTGGATGAGGCGCCCGTTATTGTTGCGGTGGACTGCCCTTCGGGTGTGGATTGCGACACGGGTGCGGCCGCCCCCGAGACGCTGCCTGCTGACCTGACCGTGACGATGGCCGCGGTCAAAGACGGGATGCTCAAGTTCCCCGCCTATGACCTCATGGGCGACCTGGTGGTCGTCGATATCGGTCTGCATGATGGCATCAAATCCTGGGCCGGGGTAACGCGCCAGGTCGCTGAGGAGGATCTGGTGGCTTCCCTGCTGCCCGCGCGCCCGGCTGAGGCGCATAAGGGCACGTTCGGAACTGCTCTGATCGCCGCGGGTTCGGTCAATTACACCGGTGCTGCGTATCTGGCAGGCATGGCTGCCTATCGTTCCGGAGCTGGGCTGGTCACGCTGGCGGTCCCCGCCCCGCTGCATACGGCTCTGGCAGGGCGGTTCCCTGAAGCAACCTGGCTGTTGCTGCCGCACGAGTTGGGGGTCATCTCGGCGGCCGCGGCCGAGGTGCTCACCCGCAGCCTCGAACGCGCCACCGCACTGCTCATCGGCCCGGGCTTCGGGCTGGAGGATACCACGCGCGACTTCCTCTCGAACTTTTTGGAGGGTAAAACCGCGGCGCGCAAGGGGACCGGGCATATCGGATTTGTCCATGAGCCCAGGGTACCTACCAAGACTGCGAAGAACACGCTGCCTGCACTCGTCATGGACGCCGACGGGCTGAAGCTTTTGGCGAAGCTGGCGGAGTGGCCGTCAAAACTTCCGGCGCCCGCGGTCCTCACCCCTCACCCCGGCGAGATGTCTGTTCTCACCGGCCTCTCCGTGGACGAAATCCAGGCGGACCGCGAGGCGATTGCCCTCCGCTTCGCGAAGGAATGGGGTCACGTAGTGGTGCTGAAAGGGGCTTTCACGGTTGTTGCTGCCCCCGACGGGCGCGTGACCATCATCCCCGTGGCGAGCGCGGCCCTGGCACGCGCCGGGACCGGTGACGTCCTGGCAGGTCTGATCGTTGGACTGCGCGCCCAGGGCCTGGATGCCTACGATGCCGCCCTGGCTGGCGCATGGATCCATGCCCGCTGTGGGCTGGAGGCTGCCGAGGCGCTTGGCGGGACCGCCTCGGTCATGGCCGGCGACCTGCTGGAGTCCATCCCCGACGTGCTATCGGATCTCTGATACGTTTCGATAACAAAGCCCCCACCCCGAAAAAAAAAGACCTCCGAAGCGATCTGCGCTTCGGAGGTTCGCTTGTCAGGATCGGATCAACCCTTGAGGAAGGTCTCTAGCGCTTCCTTGCTGATGCGGTAAGCATTGCCGAGTTTCTTGGCCTTCAGATCACCGGAGGAAATGGCGGCCAGGACATCCTCTTCGGACACGCGCAGGATGCCGGCGGCCTCGGCCGGCGTCATCACGTCGGGGATGCCGGCGGGAGCCTTGGATGCACCGCCGCCCTGTCCCTGTTGGACCGCGCCGGATGTGGCCTGCTGCATCAGGTTTCCGATGCCCATCCCCGCGCCGATGCCTGCGGTGAGCCCGGCTCCGCCGCTGGGGTTCTGGGCCGCATCCCGCATGGCATCCGCAGCCTGGAGTTGGGTGTAGGTGGCCATATCGAGCATCCCCATGTCGCGCAGTTCCTGGGCCGATTTGTCGCTGGGCTTCAGGTTGCCCACATAGAAAGTCTTGAGCGTCAGGCCGATGGCCTCGAAGTCATCCTGCGTCTTGGCCCGCACCGCTGCACCGATCTCTTCGGTCAGCCCGATCATTTCCGGTACGGAGGTCTTGGCGCCGGTCTCGCCCAGCACGTCCTGCAGCTTGGAGAGCAGCATGGTGCGCAGCCGTTCCTCGATCTCGGAGGTGCGGTAGGCGCCCTGGGTGCCCACGATCTGGGTCACAAACTGCTGGGGGTCCTTCACCTGGAAGGAATAGGTGCCGAAGCCCTGCAGCAGGGCCACGCCCAGGCCCATGCCGGGGTTGCGCACGATGATGGGCTGTGGTGTGCCCCACTTGCGGTTGGCGAACTCCTTCATCGAGACGAAGTACACCTCGGCCGGGAAGGGGGTGCGGTCGTTGAAGAGCTTCCCGATCCAGTTGATCAGGAGCGGGATGTTGGCGGTGGTGATGGTGTGGCGACCCGCGCCGAACACATCCAGGGCGTTCCCATCCCGGAAGAATACCGCCCGCTGGCTTTCCCGCACAATGACCTGCGAGCCGATGCGGAAGTCACCGATCCCGGTTTCGGGAAAGCGGTGTACGATCTCATCGGTCATCTCACTCGGATATTCGATGACGTCAAATATTCTGGCCATTACATTCTCCTTGTTGGCAGCCGGTCTTTTTAGATTATAGTCGAATGGACAGGCCCGTACAAGAACCCGTCCTTTTTTGTATACGAGATTCGGCAGGCCGGGTTGCTACTTGGCCTTCTCTGCTTTTTCCATTTTCATGGTCCTGCCGGTCCCGCCGTCGCGCAGCATCAGGATTTCCGCCAGGATGCTGACGGCGATTTCCTCCGGGGTCTCGGCATTCAGTTCCAGGCCCATGGGAGAGTGGACGCGTTGGATCTGTTTGGCTGTGACTCCGCCCGCCTTGAGTGCCTTTACAGTGGTGGCCCAGCGCCGGCGCGAACCGATCACGCCAATGTAGGCCGCCGGGGAGGCAAGCAGAGGGGGCAGTCCCACGGCGTCCACGCTTGAGCCGCGGCTGGTGATGACAATATAGGTGCGCCGCGTGATCTTGATCTGTTCCGGCAGCTTCTCCATCGGGATCGGGTAATAGGCATCCGCTCCCGGGGTTGATTCGGGGGTGCAAAACTCGGCGCGGTCATCGCTGGCAGCCACGCGGAAACCAAGCCACTTGGCAAGATGGACGACTGCCTTCCCGACGTGTCCCGTGCCGATCACGATCAGCAGCGCGGGTGGCAAAATGGGTTCCACAAACACCTCCACCTGACCCCCACAGACCCCCGGATCGCCGCGCGAAGGGTCGGCCATATTGTATGAGAGCAGCCGGGGCTGTCCCTCCACGATCGCCATCCAGGCTTCATCCTGCACCCGATGTTCCAGGTCTCCGCCGCCCACCGTACCGATGAACCTTCCATCGGGGTAGACCAGCATCTTGCTTCCAACATGCCGCGGCGTGGACCCGTGGCTGGATACCACGGTGCAAAGGGCGGCAGATTCCTGCTGCTGCTCAAGTTCAAAGAGGGCCTGAACAATGGAGGTCATGGGTTTATTATAGCCGTTTCAAACCGACCTTTTGGCGTTTTGGGCGGGCTTGGCCGAAGGCACGAAAGGCGCAGGACTGCTTTTGGGTGTGATGAAAAAGCGCCGGT
>CAYMQX010000189.1:0-6407 GCA_964392495.1 uncultured Anaerolineaceae bacterium | reverse complement strand
ATTCGCAGGCAGTTCCCTAAATGACCGCCAGTTTCTTTCCAATCTTTGCAAAAGCCTCCAGCCCCTTGCCCAGGTCGTCGCGATCGTGCGCCGCAGAGATCATCACGCGGATGCGCGCCTTGCCCTGCGGCACGGTGGGGTAGCCGATGGACATCGCGAACACGCCCTCCTCGAACAACTCACGGCTGAACTGCTGCGCCAGTGGAGCCTCCCCCAGCATGATGGGTGTAATGGGCGTGGTGCTGACGCCGGTGTTGAAGCCCAGCTTCTCCATCTCGGACTTGAAGAATTTGGCATTGTCCCACAGGCGGTCCACCAGTTCGGTCGATTCCTCCAGGAGGTCCAGGGCGGCCAGGCAGGCGGCTGCATCCGGCGCGGTGACTGCCGAGGAAAAGAGGAAGGGTCGCCCCCGCTGCCGCAGCCATTCCACGATGACCGACTTGCCGGCCACCAGCCCGCCCATCACGCCGAAGGCCTTGGAGAGCGTGCCCACCTCGATATCCACCTTGCCGTGCAGGCCGAAGTGATCAACGATGCCGCGCCCGCCCCTGCCCAGCACCCCTTCGCCGTGTGCGTCGTCCACCATCAGCAGGATGTCATGTTTCTTCGCCACCTCGTAGATCTGGTCGAGCGGAGCCACATCGCCATCCATGCTGAAGACGCCGTCCGTCACGATCAGAGCGCGGCGGTACTGCGCCAGGTTGGCCTGGATCTGCTCCTCCAGTGACTTTGGGTCGTTATGCTCATAAGCGATGATCTTCGCACCGGAGAGCCGGCAGCCGTCAATGATGGAGGCGTGGTTCAGCCGGTCGGAGAAAATCACATCCTCCTTCCCCACCACTGCCGGGATGGTCGCCAGGTTGGCGGTAAATCCGCTTTGAAAGGTGATGACCGCTTCTGCGCCCTTGAAAGCCGCCAGTCGTTTTTCCAATTCCAGATGCAGGTCCATGGTCCCGGCGATGGAGCGCACTGCGGCAGGTCCCACACCGTACTTCTCCGTGATCTCCCGGGCAGCTTTCACTACGCGCGGGTGGTTGGCCAGCCCCAGGTAGTTGTTCGAGCAGAAGTTGAGCACCTGCTTGCCGTCCACCACCAGCCACGCCCCCTGCGGTGAGCCGATGGTGCGGATGCGGTTATACAGCCCCGCAGTTTTCAGGGCCTCGATCTCTTGCTGGATCCAATCGGTTTTGGACATCGATTTCTCCTGATGTACGGATTGACAGGATGATTATAGCTTTTTTACAAAAAGGCGGCTGTCACTTTCCATCGGTGACAATCGCCAGTGAGCGCGGGTCCTAATACAAAGCCCGACCAGCGCTCCTCACGGAGGCCTGTTCTCCCATGTCCGGTTCGCGAAGGCGCCTCCGAGGAGACCTGCCGCGCGCGGGCGACGGTGGCAGTCTGCACCGCTCGCAGGGCGGCTGCGTAACCCCGCTTCATAGTATGCACACGCAATTGCGCCCCCGTTGTTTTGCCTGATAGAGCGCCTCGTCCGCGCGTAGGAATACAGGTGTCAGGGATTCATCGTCTTGTGCCAGGATCGTGCAGCCTATGCTGATGGTTATTTGCATGGACATTTCTGTGGTTGGTATGGATAAATTGGAGATGGCATTTTGTAATTTTTCCGCAGCCTGCAAACAGCCTGCTTCGTCGGTCTCGGGCAAAAATATCGCGAATTCCTCTCCTCCCCAGCGTGCCAATATGTCAACGGTGCGTAAATTTTCCTGCAGGGTCGTCACAACTTTTTTTAACATAACATCCCCGTTTAAATGACCGTATTTGTCATTGAATGCTTTGAAATGGTCCAGATCTATAAGTAAAAACGCCAATGAGTGCCTATATCGACGCGCCCGCTCATATTCGATCATGCCCATTTCGGTAAACGCGCGCCGGTTCAGCGTGCCGGTAAGAAAATCCGTCCTTGCCACTTTATACATTCCCCTTTCAGCCATTCGCAATTCCATGGTAAGCCGATCGTTCGTCATCATAAAAAAACCGAACGTTCCGCCGATTGGAAAGACGATGTTGGCCAGGGATAGTAAATTTTGCCAGATATCAGCGCTGAATGGGTCTGACAGGGCTGGCAGGGAGGAAATTGTTATCAGGCGCAGGATCAATACCAACTCGAACGCCCCGAACATCGCTGCTGTAAACCAATAACTGCTGCGCAATTCAGGTGGAACATCCGCCACCAGTTCGATGATGCAGCGCGTAAAAATCAGCACGAGGCAGGCGGATAATAATGCAAGACGGGCATTGAAGTTTGGTTCCACAAAAGTAAAAAGTGAAAATGAACCCGTGAATAGAACCAGCACCCCGTAATGGAGCATATTTTGGTGCGGCTTTCCACGGAACTGACGGATGCCTTCATACAACAGGATCGGCGAGACTACAAGCAGCATGTTCGCCGCAACGATGGAAGCCCAATCAGGGATCATCCCGCGCAGGCTGAGCAGCAGCCAGCCGGCGGCAAGGGGTATTTTGCTCATTGTCCAGCGCCCGAAGCCCGGGAAGGTTTTCTGCGTTCGCCACGCCGCCCACATCACTATGCAGAGCATGATGGAAACGACAATCTGGACGATTGCCTGCGTGCGATTGTCAAGAACAAGGTTCATGGGCGCGATCTGGATATGGGCCTGCAGGTTAGGCCAAATTTTGCAACATTCATGACCAGCGGGCCGGAGGGTTGATTTTCGCTCCCTGGCGCATTTTGATTATAGCAATTTGCCGCGTGGCCTTTGTCACTTTCTGGCAGTGACAATCGCCCCAAGTTCGACCAGCGCTGTCCCCCTGGCCTCCTGACCGGAGTTTATATGACTCGGCTGATCTCAATTTGCCGGTATTGTTCTCCTGCGGAAGGAGAACATCAGTGTATTGTGCGATGGATCGCCTGGCGGTCTGCATCAGTCGCGCTGGGGCGGCGGTTCTGCCTCATCGGACGGACCCGAAATCTCGTTCTCCGCCAGCAGTCCCATCCCGGTGAGCGCTGCCAGGACCCTGGCTTGCGCGCCGCCTTTTACGACCACTGCCGTGGGACCCAGGCTCTCGCCCAGGAAACGCGCCGCTTTGGACTTGCGCAGTTCCTCCAGTATCTCGGGGCGACTGACCCGCAGGATCACCTGGTTCTGAAGGCGGGCCTCGGTACCATGTGCCTCCCAACTCTTGAGTGCCTTCACCAGCACCGGTGGGGTGCCGCCCTCGGCATGTTTGGCGAGCAGCGCCAGCAGGTGCTCCACCTTGAGACCCTGCCCGCCCGCGCGCTTGAGGGAGGCGGGCGTGAGACGGTAGCGGTAGCTTTCCGCCTTTTCGGCCTCCCATTCGCCAAAACGCGAGACCTGGTAGCGCACCGCGCGCGGAAAACCGTGTGGCACACTGATCATTCCATCCGAGGATGCTGAGAGCCGCCCCTTCGCTGCCGGTCCTTCGGTGAGCGAGGTCAGCCGGAAGGCCGCCAGGCTTTCGCTCTCCCTGGCCTTTGCCAGGTCGGCCATCCCCAGCCAGTGCAGGATCCCGGTAATGAAAAAATGGATCAGCGCGCCATCCACCTGGTCCCAGTGGGCGAAGCCGCGCAGGTAGGTGCCATCCGATACGCGCTTGATGAACCACGAGTCATAGTCCCCCGCGGGTCGCTGAAAATCCGGGTAGTGCTCCTTCACCGAACGGATAAAAGCCGGAAGGCTCCACCACTTTCCTTTTGGCAGCGCCTCCAACAGGTTAAGCAGGAACTCGCGCGTTACCGCCGGCTGGCCTGTCCATTCACCTTCGCAGGCCAGCCCGGGGACCAGGCGCAGTTCATCGATCGTCTCGCTCTCCAGCCAGCCTTTCATCAGCATCTGCATCGCTTCGAGAGGCGGGGCCTCCAGGAATTCCTTGATCGGCTCCGGTCGCGGTGTTCTGTCCTGTATCAAGCCTGCCGCCCGCAGCAGCGCCTCGACCACCGCCTGGGGGACCTGTGTAGCTGGTGGGTCGATCCCCATCCGGAACGCTGCAAGCAGTGTCGTGACGTCATCCAGCAGCCGGTCGTCTGCCGGTTCCTCCTCGCCGTGTTCGCCCGGGGAGGCTGGGCGGCCCATTGGTTCTGTTGGATCGGTGTTTTTCTGTGGCACAGCGGCCCTGGCCTTGATTACGGGGCCCGGAGACTTGAGTGTTTCTGTCGCCAGCACCAGCAGGTCATCGGGGATGTAGGCGAACTCCTGCAGGCTCTTGCCGCTCTCGAAGAAGGCGCGGTCGAGCAGCCCGCGGTAGAACAGTGTCTCGGCAGGAGACTGGGGCTGAAGGTGAGGTTTGTCCCGGTCACGACGGGCAGCCCCCATCTCGCGCACCTGTCCGAACTGCCGGGCGAACTCCGCCCAGGGCACGCGGCCGTCCCTGGAGACCAGGAACTCAAGCGCCGCCCGTGCTTCCTTCGCGAGCGATTCGATCACCTCGCCAGCCAGGATCGGTTCCAACAGGCAGTCGGCCAGTTCCTGTGCGGCCGCGCCGGCGTCGTTGGATTCCAACTCCAGCCCGCAAATCTCCGCGACGATACGCAGGTGGCCGAGGTCGTGTTTATGAAGGGAAATGGCAAGATCGGGCATGGTGCCTGTCAGGACCTGGGCAGATGGATGCCCGGCCCGTTGGGAATATTGTAACCTTCCCCCATTCGGTTCGCAACTTATCTGCCGCCGATCACCTTGATCGCATCCGGGACCACTTCAAAAGTGATCTTCCGCAGGTTGCTGCCGAAACTCGTAAAGATTTCCCCATCCGCGTGGACGTATAACGGACGGTCGGCGTTCATCGCCAGTCTGCGGCAGCTCCCCATGTGGATCTGTCTGGTAAAGCGCCGGTGCGTTCCGTTCATGAACTCGGGAATCAGTCGAAACATCATGGCGCGTGAAACCTTTCGCACGGTCAGATATTCCAGCATCCCATCGTCCATTTTTGAGTCCGGAGAGAGCATGAACCCGCCTCCCTCGCGCCCTCCATTGCACAGCGTCGTCATCAGCACCTGCTCCTCCCATTTCTCCGCCTCGCTCTCGAACTGGATCTGCGCCGGCTCGTGGTTGAGGAGAATGGTCTGCAGCACCGCCGTAAAATACATGAGGAACCCGCGTAAGATCGGCAGCCGGTGTGAACGGATCGTGACCACCGCGTCGAAGCCGATTCCCAGCGTATTATCGAAGTATTCCTGGCGCCCGTGTTCATCCTTCATCAGTCCCAGGTCAATGCTGATGGGTTCACCGTTCAAGGCCAGCGAAAGGGCGCGGTCGGCTTCTTTGGGGATTCCCATCGCGTGTGCAAAGTCGTTCCCCGAGCCGACCGGTACCACTCCCAGGATGGGACGCCGCTCGGCGGGGATCTGCATCAGCCCATTCACCACCTCGTGGACGGTGCCGTCGCCACCCATGGCGATCACCATGCCGAAGCCGTCCTCGCCGGCCTCACGGGCCAGCTTGGTGGCGTGGGTGGGATAGACCGTCCCGCTCCAGTATGCGCTGCCGTATTCCTCCACGATGGGGCGCAGGTCACGTGCCACCTGCCAGGCGCGGCGCATATCGGCCATGGGGTTCAGGATGATTTTTACTTTACGGGGCATGGCAGGGCACTCCTCATCAGGGATACAGCCATAAGGCTTGTCGCGAGATTATCTTTCATGAAAAAGCAAAGTCCATTATGCGGTACGATGTAATAACCCCGTCCGGTCGGAAACGAGGCTGCCTTGTGTATGCGTGGTCAAGGATTTGGGATGGGGTTGTCAGGTGATCGGCAGGGGGCCGGTAAAACCGTAGGCCACCACGAATGAGCCGCGGTTGTGCTTCTTGGCGCGGTACAGGGCCTCATCCGCGGCGCGCAGTAGGTCGGTACCGCTCATGGCGTGCAGCGGGTAGAGCGCCAGGCCGCCTGAGAGACTCAGCTTGAGCGAGCCTCCGCCGGGGAGCTGGAACTGGTACTTGTGCAGGTTGTCCAGCAGCTTCTCGGTCACCAAGCGCGCCGCTGGCAGGTCCGTTTGGCTCAGGATCAGGGTCAGCTCGTCGCCGCCGTAACGCGCCAGAAAATCGCTGGAGCGCAGACCCGAAGCAAGATAGCGGAAGAGATCCCGCAGCACCATGTCGCCCAGCGCATGACCATGGGTGTCGTTAACTTCCTTGAACCCGTCCAGGTCCATCATCAGCACCGAGAACGGGAAGCCGGTCCGGCGGGCATGCATCACCTCGCGCTCCAGGCGCTCATCCAGTGCCCGCCGGTTGGGCAGCCCGGTGACGGTGTCGCTGTAGGCCTGGCGGCTTACAATCTGGTGCAGGCTGGCATTGGAGATCGCCACTGCAGCCTGGTCGGACAACAGTCCCAGCAGCCGCAGTTCGGGCGGGGAAAAGTTGCCCTTGACCGTGCGCGAGAGGTTCATCACTCCCACTACATTGTTGTTG
>CAYMQX010000188.1:0-6419 GCA_964392495.1 uncultured Anaerolineaceae bacterium | reverse complement strand
GACATGTTCATCTTCCAGGCCCGCTATGATTGGGTGAGGAACCCCCGCAACCAAAAATCCATGCGGGCGGTGATCCTCGAGACCCCCGATTTTGTCAACGTGGTGGCGGTCACGCCGGAGAAGAAGATCGTGGTTGTCCGGCAGTACCGCTTCGGGGTGGAGCGGATCACCACAGAGATCCCCTCCGGGTTGATGAACAAGGATGAAACGCCCAGGCAGGCGGTGATGCGCGAGCTGCGGGAAGAGACCGGGTACACCTCCACGCAATGGAAGTACCTGGGATGGGTGGAGCCGAACCCGGCCTACCATGACAATGTATGCCACCAGTGGCTGGCCCTGGAGGCGGTGAAGACCTACGAGCCCGAACTGGATGAGGGGGAGGAGATCCGCGTGGCGGAGTTATCGCTGGAGGAATTGCGGAATGAGATCGGGCAGGGCAGGATGCGCAATGCTCTCACCCTGCTGTCTCTCGCACAGGTATTTGACCTTAGGGATCCGAATGCTGCAGGCGGTGATTCAGGATAAAAAACGGTTGGGTGAACATGATTGCCATGGATCCAAAGGTTGCGAGGTCATTCATCCCCGTCCGCCTTTAAAACTGCATATTCCGGATTCTTTTCAATGAACAGGTCCACAAACCAACAAGTGGAGCGCACGCGCAGGGAGTGCTTGCGGGCGTAATCGAGCCCGGCGCGCACCAGGCGGGAGCCCAGGAACCGGCCCTCCAGTTCTTTTGGGACGCGCGTGGTCGTGAACAGGATGATGTTTCCTGCCAGGCGGTATTGCAGCACCGCCACCCGGTGCTCTGCGTGGATCTCGAAACGGCTGGCCTCCGGGCTGTGGATGACCTCCCCTTCAGGCGGATTATGGGCGGACATGAGGGTTTATTTTCTCTCTTTCGCGCGCGAACAGCGCGATGAACTCCATGATGAACTTAAGCGCTGCGAAGACGGTCGCCTCGGAGGGATCGAGGGCGGGGGCCACCTCCACCACATCCAGCCCCACCAGTGGGAGGCCCTGCAAGGATTGGAGCAGAGTCATTACTTCGCGCGAGGTCAGACCTCCTGCTTCGGGGATACCTGTTCCGGGCGCTGCGGCGGGATCCAGACAGTCAATATCCAGCGAAATGTGCACGGCCTGGCAGCGCGAGAGCACGCCGCGAACATCTGCGGCCACAGCGCGCATTCCCAGCCCGGCCACATCCGCAGCGCTGAAAACATGCAGGCGGCTGTTCTCGATCAGGTCGAGCTCCTGCTCCTCCCAGGAGCGCAGCCCCACCATACAAACATCTCGAGGCTCGATGCCCGCCTCCAGCCCGCGCCGGAGCACGCAGGCGTGTGAAAGCCGCGAGCCGTTAAACTCCTCACACAGGTCGGGATGGGCATCGATCCATAAGAGGCCGAGCCGCTTATCCGCAAATCGTTTGCGCTGCGCCTGGAGGATCGGGATGGCGACGGAGTGATCGCCGCCCAGCAGGATGGGAACGTTGGGAAGGCTTTCGATCCTCTGCCGCACCGTCTCGAAATCACGGTCCGGGTCGTTGATCTCGATGTCCCCCAGATCTGCGACCCTCATCCCGCGCAGCCGTGTACGGCCCTCGCTGATGGGAGTCTGGTGGCCGGCCCAGAAACGCAGCCTGTGCGGTGCCATCGACGCGCCCCGCCGGGCGCGGGCCAACCCGTCAAAGGGGAGCCCCAGGACCGAGAAATCGGCCTCTTCCGGGGACAGTTCGGGAACGGCAAGGTCTCCCCATAGTTCATGCGTTGCGGCGGGGTCGCTCATGGCTCTCCTTTCCGCTCTGCTTGCAGGCAGGCGGCTATTCTTCGACCGGGTAGTAACACACCCCGGCCGTTCCCGGGCCGGTGTGCACGGCCAGCGCAGGTGACAGCTCGCCGAAGAAGGATTCGACGACCTCCACCTTGTCTTCCACCAGTTCCCGGATCTTCTCCACCTCGCGCAGAGCGCCGGCGTGCATGTAGGCCACCCGCGCCCTGCCTTTGCCCACGACCTGGCTGACCATCCCGGCCATTTGGCGGTAGGCCTGGCCGCGGCTGTGAGCGCGTCCCACCGGGACGATGACCCCATCCTGCATCCCGATCAGCGGCTTGATATTGAGCAGGCTCCCGGCCATCTCGGCGGCCTTGCCGATGCGCCCGCCCATATACAGGTACTTCAGGGTATCGGCGGTTTGGATCATGCGCGTGATGGGGATCATCTCTCGGACCCGCCGGGTGATGGGGTCCAGGTGGATGCCGGCCAGCGCAAGGCGCGCCGCCTCGATCACCATCCATCCCTGGCACAGGCCTGCCGTCCGGGTATCGATCACCTCGATACGGACATCCGGGCGCTTCTCCTGGTACATGGTTCGGGCCGTACAGGCCGCCTGGTAGGCTGCGCTGACGGCCGCGCTCATATGGATGCTGACGATTTCCTCCGCCCCCTGTTCCGCCAGCTGCTCGTAGGCCTCGAGGTAATCCCCCGGGCCGGGGCTGGCCGTGGTGGGGAGGGAGCGGGCGGTCATCAGCCATTGCAGGAACTCCTCCCGCTGGATGGTCACAAGGTCGCGCAGCACTTCCTGACCCCGGTGGATGTAGTAGGCTACACTGCGAATGCCCAGCCTGGAGAGCATCTCCTCCGGGAGACTGGCGCACGAGTCCGTCACGATGCTCACAGTTGCCATGGGACCCTCCTTCTTCCAACTCTATTGTACACAAAAAGGCCCGGCTTGCACGGCCTGTCACAATCGCCTTAATTTATCATTGACCCGGTTTTTGTTTGCTCTTACAATACTCTGGATGGTATCTTATCCGTCAGCCTCGATTTTTGCAGGCTTTTTCCGCCCTGATCACGACCCGCCGGTGGGTATCTCCCTTATTGTCCGTATTTTTGCCTCGTTTCACACCCTTTAAACCTGCGGAGAAACCCCATGCCTGCACCTTTTACATCCAAACGAGCGCCCCTCTACGCCGATATTCCCGATGAAAAGTGGAATGACTGGCGCTGGCAGCTCAGCCACCGTTTGAACTCTGTGGAGGAGATCGAGCAGATCTTCCCCCTTACCGATTCGGAGCGCAAGGCTCTCCAGACCCAGGGCCTGTTCCGGGTGGACATCACCCCGTATTTCATCTCCCTGATCGACCCGCATGACCCCGATGACCCCATCCGCAAGCAGGTCATCCCGCGCTCCGAGGAACTGCAGAGTTTCACAGCCATGATGGAGGACTCTCTGGCTGAGGACCGCCACTCGCCGGTGCCGGGCCTTGTCCATCGCTACCCCGACCGGGTGCTGATGCTGGTCACCACCCAGTGCGCCTCCTACTGCCGCTACTGTACCCGCTCCCGCATTGTGGGCGACCCCGGGCAGACCTTCAACCGCCATGAATTCGAGATGCAGATCGAATACCTGAAGCGCACACCTCAGGTGAGGGATGTGCTGCTCTCCGGCGGCGATCCGCTGGTGCTGGCCCCCAAAGTGCTGGAGGAGCTGCTCGGCCGTCTGCGCGAGATCCCTCACATCGAGATCATACGCATCGGCTCGCGCGTTCCCGTCTTCATGCCCATGCGTGTCACCCAGGAACTGTGCGACATGCTGGCGAAGTATCACCCGCTGTGGATGAACATCCACGTCAACCACTCCAACGAGATCAGCCTGGAACTGGAACAGGCCTGCGACCGTCTTACAAGGGCAGGCATCCCGTTGGGCAACCAGTCGGTGCTGCTGGCCGGTGTGAACGACAACGTCCACATCCAGCGCAAGCTGGTGCAGGACCTGGTGCGCATCCGCGTGCGGCCCTATTATCTCTACCAGTGCGACCTGGTGGAGGGCGCAGGCCACTTCCGCACCCCGGTGGCCAAGGGCATCGAGATCATGGAAGGGCTGCGCGGGCACACCTCCGGCTATGCCGTCCCGCAATATATCATCGATGCTCCCGGCGGCGGCGGCAAGATCCCGGTCATGCCCAACTACCTGCTGAGCATGTCCGACCACAAAGTGGTGCTGCGAAATTACGAAGGCTATGTGACCACCTATGAGGAACCCACCGACTACCTGCCATCGGATGCCGCCAAATTCAAAGGCGAGAAGCGTCTCGAACCCGGCCAGTCGGGCGTGCTGGGCCTTCTGGAAGGGGACCAGATGTTCATCAAGCCGGAAGGCTTCGACGAGCTCCATGACCGCCATGGGATCCAGCACCGGCTGAAAGACGCCAAGAAATGGCAGCCTCTGGGGATCGGCTCCGGAGAAGAAGAAGATTCGACCGGGAAATAACCGTTGAGGAGAGACTCATGACTTCCAAGATCCGTGGAACCCTTTCGCTGCTGCTGGCCGCCGCCTTCCTCCTGGCGGCCTGCGCCCCGGCTCCGGCTCCCTCTGTGCAAGCAACACCGGACCTGGGGCAGATCGCCACGGCTGTGGCGGCTACCATTATGGCCGGGCAGACCGCCACCGCGGCAGCCCAGCCCTCGCCCACGCCCACCTTGATGGTGGAGCCGCCCACCGCGACGCCCATCATCCCCACGGCCACGCCTTTCGTGATCGTCACGGCCACCAGTTCCGGAAATGGCGGCGGCGGGGGCGGCGGGACGACCACCAAGCCGGCTTATGCCTGCGACGTGATCCACCAGCGGCCCTTCGATAACTCGACCTTCCACCCGGGGGATGATTTCGACCTCAAGTGGACCATCGTCAATACTGGCACGGCCACCTGGCCGGCAGGCACCGATTTCAAGTACCTCAGTGGCCCCCACATGGTCGGCCAGACCTTCCTGGAGCTGCCGGAGATGAAACCCGGCGCCCAATATTCGGTCGTCTGGGATGGCAATGCGCCCGACGCCAAAGGCTTCCAGGTGATGACCTGGATCGTTCAGGGAGGCTTCTGTTATCCCTACGTGGCGATCATCGTTGAGTGATGTGCCACGGGGGGCGGAGAGGTTCCGAAAGGGATAAGCCTATGAATCGCAGCCGCATCTCACGCTGGTTGATCGTATCGGGGTTGTTCGTATTCGCCTGCTCGCCGGTCCTTGTGCCGCAGGCTGTATCCACTCTTGACCCCACCTCACTGAACACTGCCATCGCAGGGACGGCGGCTGCCGCGGCTGCGGGCACCGCCTCGCAGGGCCTGCAGCCGGCCTTTCCCACCTCTTCGGGCGGACCGATCCTGGATGAGGCGGGGGTGAACACGGCCATTGCGATGACCGCCGCAGCCGCCGGAACACAGACGGCGGCCTTGATCCCGCCCACCCTGACGCCCAGTTATACCCCCTTCCCCACCTGGACGGCCTCTGTTGTCCCCTCCCCCACGCCGACCTTCATATTCAGGCTGCCCACCTTCACACGCACGCCCAAGCCTGCTCCCACCAGCACGCCCTCAGGAGGCGGGGGTGGGGGCGGGGGTGGGGGTGGCAAGGATTATTCCTGCAAGGTGATCTCCGTCTCGCCGGAGCACAACACGGTCTTCAACCGGAGCCAGGCCTTCCAGGCTTCCTGGAAGGTGCGGAACACGGGCAGCGACTGGCTGGGCAACAGCGCAGACCTGGTCTTCGTGGGCGGCACGCGCCTGACAGGCCAGAACGGATTCGATCTCAATTCCCGGGTCAATGGCGGCGACACGATCACACTACCGGCCATCAGCATGACCTCCCCGGGCGACCCCGGTACCTATACCTCCACCTGGAACCTGCGCATCGGAAGGAACGACTTCTGCAAACTGCAGATCATCATTGAAGTGCGCTAGCAGGCGGTTTGAAACATATCGCCCGACGGTTTTGCCGTCGGGCGATTTCTTTTGCTCAGGAGGCCGGGGGCAGGGGCTCGTTGCTGACCGGTACGGCCGCTTCGGGTTTCTTGCGCAGCGTGACCACACCGATCACCACGGGGATCAGGATCAGCAGCAGCGAGACGCACAGCATGGCGTATCCATAGGTCGCGGGCATGATGCCCTGGCTGCTGACACCGTTGAATTCGGTGGTGTAGGGCATGTTGCCGGTGGCCGTCACGGCTCCGAAAATGCACAGGAAGAGTCCCGGGCAGCCGCACAGGATCACGGAGGCGATGGTGGCGATCAGGCCGGTATTGCGGTTGTTCATGATTTTCCTTCTCCTTTGGTCGGTTGGTTGCCCAAGTATATTACAGGATGGGGGCAAGGGCGACCCTCCAAATTGGGTATTGAAAAAGAGGGTCCCCATTTCTATAATAGAGGATATTTTTATCGGACGCTTTTTTACAGGATTGAGAGATGAGAGATGAAAAAAACCGGTGCAGGCAGCGCAGCGCTTATAGTTGGCATTTTAGGGGGACTCGCTACGATCTGTGCGGCCCTGATCGGAGCCGGGGCTACAATTCTGGGGCCGGTCATTTCAAGCCGCCGGGAAACCGCCCACGTCCCGCCCCCCCCCAACGTCCACACAGATACTGCCGCGAC